>JAFITR010000063.1 GCA_017116025.1 Simkania negevensis | reverse complement strand
GCGTTGTGTGATGTGTTTGTAGGCGTCGAGTGGGTGTCCGGAGATGAAGAATCCGAGCCGTTCTTTTTCGTGTGTGAGCACAATTGCTTTGGGGGTGGGCGTTTCGATGTTAGGGGGTTTGGCGAAGCGCCCTTCATTGTTATCATCTTCTCCGAGGAGGGACCAGAAGGTTGTGACGCCTTTGGCTTTTTCTTTTTGTTCGACGGCGGCGCTGTTGTACATCGCTTCTACGCTGGCGACGAGTTCATCGCGCGACCATCCGACGAAGTCGAAGGCGCCGGCGAGGATGAGCTGTTCGGCGGTTTTTTTTCCTACCCGCTTGAGGTCTACGCGTTGGAAGAAGTTATAGAGGCTTTTAAAGGCCCCTTTTTGTTTTTTTGCATGTACGACGGCTTCGACGACATTGTGTCCGATCCCTTTGATGGCGGTGAGGGAGAAGCGGATCCCTTTTTCTGTAGCGGCGAAGATTTCTCCTGATTCGTTGATATCGGGAGGGAGGACATTGATGTTCATTGCGTGTGCTTCGCGGATGAATTTGGCTACTTTTGTTGTGTCATCGCTGACGCATGTCATCAGAGCGGCAAGCCACTCTTTGGGGTAGTTTGCTTTGAGGTAGGCGGTAACGTAGGCGAGGTATCCGTATGCGGTAGCGTGGGATTTGTTGAAGCCGTATGCGGCAAACTTTTCCATCTTGTCAAAGATCGCCATCGAGGTGGTTTCCTCGATGCCATTATCGAAGGCGCCTTTCAAAAACTTTTCGCGCTGTTCGGCCATTGCTTTCATATCTTTTTTGCCCATAGCGCGTCGGAGGACATCACCTTCGCCAAGGCTGTAGTTTGCAAGGCGGCTGGCGATTTGCATCACCTGTTCTTGGTAAACCATGACACCATATGTTTCGCTTAGGATCGGTTCCATCCACGGGTGGTCGTATTCGATGGGTTCGGTGCCGTGTTTACGTGCGATGAATGATGGGATCATGTCCATAGGGCCGGGGCGGTATAGGGCGACGACAGCGATGATCTCTTCGAACTTGTCGAGGTGGAGCTGTTTGGCAAGCTCCTGCATGCCGGGAGATTCTAATTGGAAGATACCGAGGGTTTGTCCGCGGTTGAGTAGGTCGAAGGTTTTTTTGTCGTCGAAGGGGAGGTTTACCCAATCGATCTCTCTGTTGTGCCGTTCTTTGATATCGTTGATGGCGGTTTGTATAGAGGTCAGTGTTGTGAGGCCGAGCAAGTCGATTTTGAGCATCCCTACAGCTTCGACGGGCTTCATGGAGTATTGTGTTGCAGCGATATCGGAATCTTTGGCGTTGCATACGGGGATGTAGTCGGTGAGGTTGGAATCGGAGATAATGATTCCTGCGGCGTGGGTGCCTGTAGAGCGTATTGATCCCTCAAGTTTTTTCCCTAGGTCGATGATGCGGCGGGCTTCGTCGTCATTGTGGTAGATGCGGTAGAAGTCGGGGTCGGTATCGAGGGCTTTGTCGAGGGTGATATTGAGATCGTCGGGTACGAGTTTGGCGATAGTATCAGCTTTAGACAGAGGGATATTGAGAACGCGGGCGACATCACGGATGACCATCTTGGCTTTCATCGTGCCGAAGGTGATGATTTGAGCGACGTTGGCTTTGTTGTATTTGTTGACTGTGTAGTCGATCACCTCGTTGCGCCTGTCCATGCAGATGTCGACGTCGATGTCGGGGTAGGAGAGGCGTTCGGGGTTGATGAACCGTTCGAAGAAGAGGCTGAAGCGTAGCGGTTCGATGTCAGTGATGCCAAGGAGGTAGACGACGATAGAGCCTGCGCCTGATCCTCTCCCAGGGCCTACGGGGATTCCCTGTTTTTTTGCCCAATGGATGAAATCCCAGACGATGAGGAGGTAGTCGGTCATCCCTTTTGAGGTGATGATATCTAGTTCGTGTTTAAGCCGTTCTCTGACGATATCGAGAGGGGAGCGGTTGGGATAGACGGTTTGGATGGCGGCAAGTCTTTCTTTTGTGTAGCGTGTGCGAATGTTTTCTTCGCACAGTTTTTGCAGGTAGTGTGCGACGGCGGTATCGCGGTTTTCTGAAGTGGTTTGATTCTCCTTATCCGAAGGGGGGTGAAAGACGGGGTAGTGTTTAGTGTCGAAGTCAATTTCAAGAACGCACTTTTCTGCTACTTTGAGGGTGTTGTCGATCGCTTCTGGGTGGTCGGCAAAAAGCTCTCGCATCTGTTCAGGAGATTTAAAATACATCTCGTGCGAGGGGTAGACGCGTCTTTTAGGGTTGGGGATACGTATCTTGTTGTTGCCAAAGGCATCGCGTTCCCATATTTCACACGGCTCACCCGATTGGATATTGAGCAGGATTTCGTGCGCTTTCCAGTCATCTCTTTCAATGTAGTGGATGTCGTTTGTAGCGACTAAGGGAATCGCTTTCTTTTGAGATTGTGCGATAAGCAGAGCATTGATTGTATCTTGTTTGTCGATAAACCGTTGGTGTTCTTGTAGGAGCCATGTCTCTTGATCGATGGCGTCAGCATGGATCTGTTCAGGTGCCATCGCGTGGCGCTGCAGCTCGAGGTAGAAATCCTCTTGGAAGAGATCGTGGTGCCATGCAATCTCTTTTTCTAACGCTTCTTCTGAAGAAAGGGCCGCTTGGGAGATGGGGCTTCCCATGCAACCCGACAGGCAGATAAGGCCGCTGTGGTATTGTTCCAGCAGCTCTTTGTCAACGCGCGGGCGGTAGTAGAATCCTTCGAGGAAAGCGAGCGAGGTGAGTTTACAGAGGTTGTGGTATCCCTCGTCGTTTTTGGCAATAAGGACAAGGTGGTAGGATTTTTTGGATGAGGGTGTCTTGTCGTGGCGCGATCCGCGTGCGACATAGACTTCACAGCCGATAATCGGTTTGACCCCTGTTTTTTTGCACGTTTTGTAGAAGTCGATCGCTCCATGCATGTTCCCGTGATCAGTGAGTGCCACGGCGGGAATGTCATACCCTTTTGCACAAGCTGCTATTGCCTCTACCGTTGGTGTAGCATCGAGGATGGAGTATTGCGAATGGAGATGTAAGGGAACCCAGGACATGATCGTTCTTTTTATTGTGTCATACTTCTTTATTTCGCTTGGGCTTCTTTTAATGAACCCTTGCTATCGACCACTTTGCCACTTTCAGATGATATTGACCATAGAGGTGTGAGGAGGAAGAGCACAGCGATGGCACAGACTCCCAAGATGATAAAATAACCTTGCCATCCCCAGCTCTGCGCTACTTTCCCAATGGGATAGCCTGCTGCTGCTGCTCCGACATAGCCAAACAACCCGGCAAATCCTGATGATGTTGCTGCTGCTTTCTTGTGTGTCATCTCTGCTGCTGCGATCCCTGTGAGCATCTGTGGGCCGAAGATGAGATAGCCGACGAGGAAGAGGGAGAGGGAGAGCATGATTATTTGCCCTGCCGGGACGAACCACATGCTTGCTATGGCAAAGAGGATGCCTGCGGAGAAGATGACCATCATAGGAACACGCCTTCCGTGGAAAATTTTGTCCGATGCCCATCCTGCTGTTAGAATGCCGAAAAATCCGCCCACTTCAAACCAAAAGACGCAGCCCCCTGCAGCCAAAAGGGAGAGGCCTTTGGTCTCCACAAGGTAGAGTATTGACCAATCATTCACTGCTGTGCGTATGACATAGACGAAGAAGTAGGAGATGGAGAGGATCCAGATGTATTTGTTGTTCAACACATGTTTAAAGAGGATCTCTTTGACGGGCAACGTTTGTTCTTGTTCTGCGTTATAGAGCGAAGGAGGGAGGTCTTCTTTGTATTGTTCAATAGAGGGAAGGCCTAGCGATTGAGGAGTGTCGCGTAGACGATTGATGATAATAAAGCCTACCACAAGGCAAAGCCCAGCAGGGATAAAAAGCGCGCCACGCCAACCAAACCATTGGATACAAAGAACAGCAAACAGGGGAATCAAAGCGCCTCCGACGTTGTGTGCTGTGCTCCAAATTCCCCACCACGTCCCTCGTTCCGATGTGGCATACCAATGTCTTAACAGGCGTGCGCACGGCGGCCAGCCCCACCCTTGGAACCATCCATTGAGTCCCCAGAATATAGCAAAAAAGAGGAGGGAAGAAGAGAGGCCGAACAAGAAATTAAACAAGGCGGTGAGGATGAGTCCTATCCCCATAATATAGCGTGGGTTTGAACGGTCGCTTAAGATGCCGCTAGTGAATTTGCTCACACCGTACATGAGTGACAGAATAGTGGCGAGGATTCCCAACTCGCTTTTAGTAAAGCCCAACTCTGCGATCATTGCTGGCATGGCGAAGGTAAAGCTTTTACGTGTAAAGTAGTAAAATGCGTACCCTATGTACATGGTGTAAAAAATACGCCGACGCCAGTAGCGGTACTCTTTGTTGATTGTTTCAGTGTCTTCGATAGTAGCCCGAGGTGGCTCAGGTCGTAGGAGATCTGTTACTAAGTTCACGTGTCTACCTCGCTGTTGTTGAACACGTTACGGCCTATTTGTTTATGGTGTTGCACTGTCGGCCGACCTGCTGAAGTGAGGATACATTGTTCAACCATTAAGATTCAACTTGCTAACAAAACCTCTTTCTTCTGGACGAGAGGGGCTGGTTGTTTTATATGTAAAGGCGTTCGTAGTAGTGAAGATAAGCCCTAGGAGGGGCATATAGTGCGATGATTAGGCTGACTCTCCATTCTGACAAAGGGGTTAGGGAGGAACGATTTTCTAAGAGCGAGGTAACGATAGGGGCGGGCGAGGATGTGGACTTGCGCGTGCCTGGGAAATCTTTTGAGAATCTGCACTTACGCATCTACGAAGATAAAAAAGGGGTGTTTTGGGTAGAGAATCTGGCAAACGATCCCTCTTCTACTGTCAACGGCATCTCCTTTACTAAGGTAAAGATTGATACAGGTGACTATATCCACGCTGGGGGGGTGGACCTTCTCTTCGATGGAATCTCTGAAGAGAAGCATCTTGAGGAGGATACAAAACCTGTAGAGGAAGAGGGCGGGGAAGAGGAGAAGATTGAGTCCGTTGTTGAAGAGAGCAATGAGGAGGAAGGAGAAGCTGGTTTTGAGGTGGACTTTGAAAAAGACTTGGCGGACATCAAAAGAATTTTTGCTGCTGATGCGGAGGTAGACGCAGCGGTACCGCAGCTTGATTTTGACCTCGACGAGCTGTTTGTTGAGGCAGAAGCTGTTGATATTCGAGAAGTATTGTTGCATCAGGAGGCAGAAGAAAGAGGTGGGGCGGTAAAGGAGGAAGAGGAAGAAGAAGAGGAAGAGGAAGAAGAAGAGGAAGAGGAGACTGGCAAAGTTGTAGAGGGTGAGTTAGCGGAGGCTGTCGAAGAGGGAGAAGCGCCGGGAGAGGCACCTGAGGAAGAAAGCGTCAAAGAAGAGGTGGTGAGGGAGCCTGTTGAGGAGTGGAAGGGTAGTGCAGAGGACATTGATGTAGGTGATTTAGAGGATTACACCGAGGTAGGGGAGTTTGAGGAAGAAGAGTCAGCGCTGGTAGAAGCGAGCCGTTTGAAAGAGGCGTTGTTAAAGAGAGGTAGACAGAGGACGCGTTGGTGGCTTGGAGCCTTCTTCTCTCTTGTCGTTGTCGTTTTTGTCATTGCTGTTGTCTGGTTGGCTGTGCATTTTGACAGAGAAAGGAAACGTGAGGAGCTTCTTGCTATCCAAGGGGTTGCAGATGCTGCTATGGCCCTTTCGTACGAACAGATGACAAAAAAGATCAATGGCCTAACGGATTTGGATCGAAGGAACGATGTGATCGATGTTGCCTGGGGTCCAGCGCGAGTCCTTCCTTCGCAATATCTGTTGGTCTCACCACTCTCTCCTCAGGGAAAATTCCGTACATCCTCCTACTCTTTGCAGGTGTTGGCCTCCAAGGATGGTGCCAACTTTGTCGTCGTTGCACATCCTAACAGGGGTTTTTTATCCGCTATTTTTCCGAAGGGAACGTTTGTTGTCGTCTCTTCGTTGATGGACATCCGTCAGATTGCTGCTATTGATGAGTGGAAGGAACTATTGGAGGAAGTAGCTCTTGTAGACTCTTTTTTTATGAAGAAGGTAGCGCAGAAGGCTTTTAGCGAGAAACTTGTCCTGTTGGAAGAGTTGGCTAAAAAGGCTCCTTCGATGGGCTTTTTGGTGCCTTCTGATACAAAAACATTATCGCCAGGAGCGATCAATGCAATTTATAATGCCCCACGATATTATCTTTTTGGCGACCTCATTCTGAAAAAGACTCTTCCCCTTATGAGGTCTGGGTATCGCGAAAGAGATGTCACTACACTACTTCACGCCATTGATGCTTTTACCTCTTATCCTGCGGCTGTACTCTATTCTAGCGATGGGCTGGGACCTGCGGACAGTGCGAACAAAATTGTGCGTACGTATGCTCCAGGCAAGATGGTCGTCATCGGTTATCTGCTGTTTAATGCGAAGACACATATGATCAGTTTTGCTGATCTACTCCCTTCTGCTGTCTTTGTAGAGAAGGACCTTGCCACAAAGGTCGCTGATGTTAAGGATAAGGAGGAGGATTGGTTTGCCTCGCCTCTTGAAGAGCAAGAACAGCCGCTGGTCATCAGAGAGTCGCATCTTGAAGACGAGATGGTGAAGATGGCGGTAGAAAGGCAGCAGGCGGTCGTTGACATCCAAGCACGTAGAGATGCCTTGATCAAACAAAACAAGGCAGCTCCTGTTGTCAATTTTGAACAAAGAGAAGCGGCGTTATTAAATACGAAGAAGAAGATTGAAGAGGAGCATGCCCAAAAGATTGCCGACGGGTTGGTGAGTTTGTTCAACCAGTATGTCGTCGAAGATATTGAGCACCGCCTTCCACAGTTTTTTGAGCTGATTGCTTTATACGAGTTTGATCCATATGTTTCAAAAAAATTACAGAAGTTGATTAGTGGGTCGGAAGTTGATTTTGGGAAGAAGGAAAAGTCGGATGTGTATGTACGTCTTGATGTCTTGTTGTTGCAAATAAAACAAGCGCCTACTTTGGAACGCATCGATCAAGTGACCAAGAAGATTGCTCAGATCTTGGAAGAAGGTGGGCTTGATCCTGTTAAATCCGTAGAATATCGCAAGGCTCTAAGAGTTTCAGTGTTGGACAAAACAACCCTCTTCCTCCTCTCTTCGGAATATGCAAGCCAGAGAGAGCTTTTGCGTTCTCAAGACCGTCTCTTCCTCAACAACATCTTGCACAATGCCAATGTCAGCAGCAGCCTTGAACATGAATATTTTATGTCCGAATTCGATTTGTTGATGAGTCAACTGCTCCGCTTGCCATCAGAAGCGACTCTGCGAAAGCTTAAAATAGTAGAAGAAGAGGGGGTACGTGTTGTTGAACAATCTCCTTCGCTGACGGAAGAGAGGAAAGAGGCTTTGCTTAAAGAGGCTGAAAAGGCGTTGGTGGGATTAGAACAATCAGAAGATGCGTTGGAGGCTGTTCAAGAAAAAGCTGTACAGATCCCTCTTCATTCTGTCTCTTTTAGTACGATGGACGAGGTTGGAGAGTTTGGACGGATGGGACAGCAGCTGCTGCTGTATGCTTCTCAAAACCCTCCAAGTGCGGTACGTGATCAGCAGGTCAAAGAGGCTACGGGACTCCTCTACCAAGATATTGCGAGCGATCGGGCTTTGTGGAGCGATGTGTTACAGGCGCAGAAGCTCCTTGTTGAAACTCCGGCAGAAGACGTGATAAGCCTCATTACTTCTCCAATAGGCTTATCGATGGAAACGGCATCGTACTTCTCTGGCATCCGTGATTTGATGATGGCGTTCCTTGATGCGAAACAGCGTGTTAGCTTGATAGCAGAAGAATCTTTATACGAGATGGAGTACAGCCTGTTTAGGGAGAAGTACCAAAAGAATTTACAAGGTGTGTTACAAGCCGCCGCTTCTCTCCAAAGAGATGCTTTGTTGTTACAGAAAAAGTTCTATGTGTATGTTGGACGTTTGGAAACATTCCTCGAGACATATCAACTTGCTGAAAAACAAGGGTTTTTTGTCATTGACAGGGACTATCAGTCCAGACAGATAAGCCGTCTCGAAAAGAAGTTACGACGTGCCAAGGCGTTACAGCAAGATGTTGCGCGTTATGTCCCTTTTGCTGTTGAAAGCGCAAAAGAACTGAAGCAGATCATTCAGACGTTAGTTGTAGAGCTTGAAACACGCGCGCCAATCGATATGGAACAAATTCATCAAGCCCGTACAAAAATCCAACATATCGCTCTGCCTGAAGAGGTAACGCTCAAACACGAGATTGAGAAGCTCATAGACTACCCAGTTAACCCGTGAGGTTAACTGGGCACTGGGAAGAAACGCAAAAACGGAAAGAGCGCAAAGAAGCGCAGAGAAAAAAAAGAAAATATAGCGATTCAACGGGAATTCGACTGCAAAAAAACTTGCTTGATTTATTGCGGTTTCTTTGTATGCTTAAATTTGTTGTAACGTCCGGGGGT
>JAFITR010000062.1 GCA_017116025.1 Simkania negevensis | reverse complement strand
CAAAACCTTTTGCCTACTGTTGTCGGTTGTGCTGGCTGAAGATGTGTCCAGGCCAGGCAGGGAAGCGAGGCGTGTTTTGATGCTTTTGTCTCCAGGAGTTTTAGCAGCTCGATGAGTTTAGCAAAGAGAAGAGTCATCGCTTCGCGTATCTGGATGAGATCGCTGTTATCTGTGACATAGCACGATGTTGCTCCCAGGTGGATAATCCCTCGTGCTGTGGGGCAGCAGTCTCCGTAGGCATGGATGTGGGCCATGACATCGTGGCGCAACCGTTTTTCATGTTTGTGTACATTATCAAAGTCGATATCGTTGACGTGTGCACGAAGTTCTGCCAGCTGCTCTTCTGTGATGTTGAGCCCTAACGCTTTTTCGTTTTCTGCCAAGGCAAGCCAGAGCTTGCGCCAAAGGGTGTATTTGAAGGTGTTCGAAAAGAGAAAGTTCATCTCATCGCTAGCGTAGCGGTGAGTCAGTGGTGATGTGTACTTGTCCATTAATGCGTAACGAGCTTTTTTATCGCTTCTAAAAGCTTCGTTATCGCTTCTTTTTGCGTTTCGCTGATGTCAGGCTCTGTTGTGTTTAGGGTGTTGTAGACGCGTTTGAGCGCACTTGTTGTCCAAGCACCCATGTCCTGGCGCCTGCCATCGGATTCTGCTAAAGGAAACATCTGGCGTATCTTGAGCAGCAGCTCCTGCTTTGTCTCGCCTTGGAAGTCTTTGACGACATCGGCTTTCATCTCGTCTGGACCGCTACGGCTAGCCAAGGTATATACTGCTTGGCGAGGCATTGATTCTATCTGCGGATGCAGCTCCCGCGGCATCGTACGAAAGAACTCGAAATATTGTAGGAAGTTATAAGGCGTTTGCCTGTTGCCGTATACTGCGACAAGCCAGGAAGAAAAGGCTCCGTCGCGATAGCGTGTGAGGATCACTTGTGCGCGCTTAATGCGTTCTCCGTGGAGCAAGGCAGCTTGGTTGCTGATGGCTTTTACTTCGGAGGTTATTTCGATGAGACGTTGTAGGTCTTCGTCGATATCCTGATGTTCTTCCTTGTACAGATTGAGGAGCTCTTCTATCTCATCTTTTTCGCGTTGATTGAGTTTTGATAGTCCAAAAACACCGGCGAAGCTGTTGAGCCCTCCATCGGCAGATTTTTCAGCAAGTTGTGCCATTTTGACATTTTTTTCTGTCGTATTTTTAAGGCGTTTGGAGAGAAAGGAGTTTACTTTGCTCATGAGACTGTTTTTCATTGTTTATACGGCCAAGGAGTTCATTTGTTAAGGCAAGGTAGTCTTCTGCTGCACGACTTTTAGGAGCCGTCTCGAAGAGAGGCTTGCCATAAATTGACGCTTCAGAAACAGATATATCGCGTCGTACTTTTGATTGAAAGATTTTGTTTGGAAATGTTGCTTCGACGACTTGTAGAAATTCGTCGTTGCTCTTCCCCCGTGTGTTCCAGAAGGAGAGTGCTACTCCGACAACTTGTAGGGGGTGTCGTTTGTCGATATTGTCCATGAAGGTGGCGAGCCTTTCGAGTCCTTTGATGCTATAGAATTCTGGAGTAGCGCATACGAGGGAGTAGTGTGCGGCGATGAGGGCGGACTCTGTCAGCCAGCATAGAGAGGGTGGTGTGTCGATGATCGTGACGTCGTAGGCGAGTGGGGCGATGAGCTCTTTGAGCCTTTCGTGGGAATAGCGGTCGGTGGCAAGTTGTCCTGTTAGCTCTACCCGTTCGAGCCAAGTGTCTGCGGGGATAATATCTAAGCCATTGATACAGGTGGGTAGAAGGACTTCTTCGACATTTTTTTCCCCTTGTAGTACGGGGGCAAGGCTGTCGTGTTCGTCAGGATCGTAGCCGAGGCCGGCGGTGAGGTTTGCTTGGGCATCGAAGTCGACAAGCAACACCTTCTTTTTGTGGTATTTTACCAGGGCGGCACCGAGGTGCAGCGCAGTTGAAGTCTTCGCCGTGCCTCCTTTGAAGCTGCTGGCGGCAATAATATCCATCTTTCCCCCTTAATATGCTGTTACTGTTGGTAGGGTGAGGTCAGTGCGCGTGACTGCTGCTCTTTACAAGTTTTTTCGAGGAAGTTGTAAAGCTCTACTTCCCCATGGACAACATTGTCGCGCGTGCGCAAAGAGACGGTGTCGTTCTCCATCTCTTTGTCTCCGATAGTGAGCATATAATTGTACTGGCTCAGCTGGGCTTTGCGGATTTTCTTGCTTACTGACTCGTGGCTGCTGTCAATGTCGCACAACAGACCTGCTTTGCGTATCTTCTTCTGTATCTCTTCGGCACAGGCGTTGTGGCGATCTGCAATAGGCACCAAACATACTGGTCTTGGACTCATCCAGAGAGGAAATTTCCCGGCAAAATGTTCGATGAGGATGCCGAAGAAGCGCTCGACCGAGCCATAGAGAGCGCGGTGGATGATGACAGGGCGTGCTCGCTCGCCATGTGCGTCGACGTATTCAAGCCCAAACCGCTGAGGTAGAGCCATATCGAGCTGGATCGTTCCGCATTGCCATGTTCTATCGAGAGCGTCGTAGATGTGAAAGTCGATCTTTGGTCCGTAAAACGCCCCTTCTCCTTCACTCACTTTATACGGTGTGCCAAATTCGTCCAGTGCCTGGCGTAGTCCCTCTGTAGCAGCTTCCCAGTCTTCGTCAGAGCCGATGGTGTTTTCTTCAGGTTTTGTCGACAGCTCGATGGTGTATTTTAGGCCGAAAGTTGAATAGACTTCGTCGGTAAGATTGAGGATATGGAGAATCTCCTCTTTGATCTGGTCTCTGCTAAGGAAGATATGTGCGTCGTCTTGGTGGAAGCTTCGTGCGCGGAAGAGGCCGGAGATGGCCCCTGAAGGTTCGTTGCGGTGGACGTGGCCAATCTCCGCTATGCGCAGGGGCAGCTCCCGATAGCTGTGTATTCGGCTGGAGAAGTAGAGCATACATCCGGGACAGTTCATCGGTTTGATGGCAAAATCGCGCTCGTCAAAGTTCGCGGTGAACATACTCTCTTTGTAGTTTTCCCAATGTCCGGAACGTTCCCACAGCTCGCGAGAGAGGATCGTAGGGGTCTTTATCTCAAGGTAGCCGGTATTTCTAAGGAGGCCATTCATGTATTCGACAAGGCTGTTCCAGACGGTCATCCCATGCGGGTGGATGAAGGGCATGCCGGGGGCTTCTTCGCGCAGAGAAAAGAGGTCGAGAGCAGGGCCGAGGACCTTGTGGTCGCGTCTTTTTGCCTCTTCGAGCCTGTACAGGTATTCTTTAAGCATCTTCTTGTCAGGAAAGCTGATGGCATAGATACGTGTGAGCATTTCGTTGGAAGAATTCCCGCGCCAGTAGGCTCCGGAGGTCTTCATCACTTTGAATGCTTTGATCTTCCCTAGGCGCGGGATGTGAGGGCCACGGCAGAGGTCGAAGAATTCGCCTTGGCGGTATGCGGTGACAAGGTCACTTTCGGGGAATTCTTTGATGAGTTCTGTCTTGTACGAATTGTCTTTAAAGGAGTCGAGAGCTTGTTGCTTCCCATCAAAAATCATGCGGGAGGTTTCGTGGTTCTCTTTTACGATTTTCTTCACTTCGTTTTCTATCCTTTCAAAGTCGGCATCGGAGAGAACAAGGTTTGCGAAGTCGTAATAAAAACCTTGTTGAATAGGAGGCCCTATCGTAGGCTTGACGTTAGGCCATAACCTCAAAACTGCTTGGGCCAAGACGTGTGCTGACGTGTGCCAAAACACCTCTTTGCCTTCTTTGTCAGAAAAGTTTAGGAAGGAGATGTCGTCGCCGTCTTCCAGCTGGGTGGAAAGGTCGCAGGTTATCCCATTGACTTTGAGCGCTAGCGCCTGGTCCGGAGCAGAGAGGTTGAGCCTTTCGGCTAGTTCTTTCCCCGTGCTTGAAGGAGAAATAGCCGAGGTTGATCCATCGGCAAGGCGAATGTGGATATCAGAACTCATAAAAAGAATCTTGTGATACACAATAATTAAAGTGTGAAGTATAGCCCAACAATAGAAAAACAACAAAGAACAAATGCGCAAGGAAACTAGAGACTGGCTGAGTAGGATCAGCGCCCCCGTTGGTCATATTGATTTCCCAAACAAAGTCTTCCTTTTGCTTGTTCAAGAAAGCAAGAAAACGGTGTCAAAAAAAAAGGCGCTGTTGCGTGAATACGAAGGGCTCTCCCGTTACCTTGACGACACCCTCCTTCAAGACAGCTCTGTTGTGCGCAATGCTTTGCGTGCACGCCACTTGGCAAAGATGTTGATCGATCGCACAGGTTCACTTGATAGACAGCTCCTTGCGTCTCTCATTGAAGAGATGCAAAACAACCTCTACTCTCTTGCTCCAGGACGTCATTACGATGCCCCTCGTCAACAACACGTGTTGCGTGTGCTAAAAAAACTTAGGGACGACGAGGCAATGTGCGCCCTGCTGAATAAGATTCATGCCCCCATCAACCAGCCTCAGGCAGAGCAGCTGATCAAAGACACGCTGCTGCTCTCTTCACAAGAGAGGGTAGATGATGCGACGACGAGGAGGGCCGTTCTTTCTGCTTGGTTGACCTACCTGCGACAGAACGTAGGGTCGTGCTTCGCTACTGCTCCTGCCATTATGATCCAGGATGAACAACCTAAAAACTTCCTTAACGATATAGATATGCTTCTTAGCACAGGTTGTTTGTCGAGAACTTTCGCAGGCAAACAATACGTTGTCCCCCTCAGCATCAGCTGGGGAGCGGGTGATCTTAAAAAAAATGTCGTCGTTTCCCAAGAGCAAATGTCAATCGGTAATGCCCCGGGACTGGTTTCTGCTTTCGAAAAGGTGGGGCTCTTTAAAGAGTCAGAGGCTTTATCTAGCAAGATGGTAAGGGTGGGGCAAATGATAAAAAAGCTCTTCTCGAACTGCCCACCCGTTTTCTGGATCACCCCGGAGGATGTCATCAGAGGGGTGCTGTTGCAACACCATGGCATTACCGAAGGACAACTCGAAGAAGAGGAACTTAGGGAAGCGAGAGCGTTGCGTATAGGCCTCGTTGCACAGACCATGGCTTCTGTCTCTAAACTGTCTTTAGCGTGTGACGCGTTCAAAACAGATTTCGAGAAGGCAAAAACCGGCTTCAAAGCGATGACCGACAACGCCCTGCTTAAATCATGGGAATTTGCCCTTGCCTCTTTCTCCGAAACAAAAGCCGACTTTGCCAGGTGGAATCTCTATTCTAGCTTGGGCCTTAAAGAAGACGAAGAAGGGGGGATAGGGGAGTGCCTACGCCGTCGTATTGAAGAAGAGCTGCGTTGTGCCAACGAGAAAACGAAAGAATACCAAGAAAAATATGAAGAAGTACATAATAATGTTGTCGCTTTTGAACAACGGTTGAATCGCGCTTCCGAAAAGGAAGCAGCCTGGTTTAAAGCTGAACACCAGCAGCTGGCAGGAGAGATGAACCACTATCTCGACTTGCGGAATACTTCGCACGGACGTGCTTCCAAGCTCGCTAATTTGTTCGCCTTCTTAATCAAAAAATACATAGACCTCTTCCAGAATTACTTCCAAGAAGTATACGACGCTGATATCCATGAAACGGCTGGTACATTCTATGACGACAGCCCTGCAGGATTTCGACTCCTCTACAAGCATGGGAGAACTCACAGCGCCTCCTGGACGATGATCCAATCACCAAATGACTACATTAATGCCCTCGCTGCCTTCTTCCTCGCTGCTGAACGAGAGCTTAGTCACGACCCTGAAATTGAAGGGCTAGAAAAAGAAGTTGGGGAGCTTACTACCGCTGTCGTCAATCTTGTGAGGACGGAGGAGTTCCTCGAAACAGCTTTCGTTCGTATGGCAAAAGCTCACGGGACGAGTTTGCCTGAAAAACCTCTTGAAAACCTCGATAAGGTGCAGAAAAAACCGTGGGTGTATATCTCCGGAGGCACCATAGATACTCTCGTCAATTGCTACTTCTCTAGAGAAACGCCGCTGACAGAAGAGACGCGCTGGGTAGAGAATGAGCTCGAACTGCTCGTCTGTTTTATCGATGCCGTGCGTGACCTGCCCCCTAAAGAACAGCAACTCTTTCTCGACTATCCAGAAAAATCCCTGCTCGCACACTCCCCCACACATGCCTTCCTTCTCAAACCCGGCAAAAGCCCCTTTAAAGAGGCGTGGCAGAGAAAAGAATATCCATATACGTGGATCCGTGATCAGTTTATCCTCCCCGCGCGCGACTTCGTTACATTGATGGCGCTCAATACGGAGATGATTCAATGGCTGCTCCAACAGATCGCACACGCCGTCCCATACTACTATCACCAAAATTTTTTCGACCTGTTTAGTAATCTAAAAGGCCCTCTCTCTCCTCAAGAACTGCGTGATATAATATGCGAAGGGGTACGACAACAAAAGTGGGGAGGCGAGAGCATGCGCATACTCCCTGTCGAAGAGGTCGATGCTACGCTCTATGCAATGCTGCCTTGTATCCCCAAAGAAAAAATTGTTGAGTATGCCAGTGAAATCCTCGGAAGACTTCCCTGTATGAAAAAACAAGAAATAGGCGATGCCTTAGACGTCTTAAACTTCCTCATACAAAAAAAACCCATGGAGCACAATTACATCGGATCACGCTTTTTTCAAGATCTGGTCAAAAGCGTGATCGCTCTAGCAAAAAAAAGTGCGTTGGTCGCTCACGACTACCATCTTCATATCTGTCAGATATGTCGCCAGCTTGGACTCGCCCTCCACCAACCGATCCTCTTTGCCGATACTAATTGGATCAAACACTATTTCGCTTTCCTCGTCAATCCAGGAACGGCACAGTTTGAACTATGGCGGACAGACTATGCCGGTAGCGAAGGGAAGCCCATGAGTATATGGAAGCAATATGTCGACGGCAGCTCGAAAAAAAAGTGGGGCGTCTATCCACACTATTTCGAATACCATTCCGACTAAAAGATTTTAGAGTTTACAAAAAAAAACGCGAGCGTGTAAGTTGAAAGTAATATAAGGCAATTGCTATGCTTTAGCGCCACAGCTATGGTATGCCGATGCCTTTAGTGCATGTCATAAAGTGCTATGTGGGCAATTTTGCTTGAAACGATAAGCTCTGCAAAGAAACAACAAAAATGGAGAAAATAATGAGTAAATTGAAAAACGTAATGGTAGCAGCAGGACTGTTCGCTTTGGCTTCTGCGCCTACCTTTGCAGTTGAACTCAATCAGATTTCAGACAGGCCTGGCCACAGTTATGGAACTGACCTCGGTGTTCAAAGCCCCGTCCAGGATAAACTTCTCATCAGCGGTGATGTAGGAACCGTCTACAAAAGCCGTGTGCTGACTGACAGTGGCACACCACTAGTCGGTAGTGGATATCAGCTTGCCAACCAGTTCTTCTTCGTTGAAGCCAACCTGCGTCTCAATTACAAAACTGAGAACGCATGGATGTCGACAGGTCTTGAATTCAGAAACATGATGGGTAATATGAGTGGTGCTTCTGATGGTATTAACCTAGAAAGAGCCCTCATCGGATACAATATCTTGCAAGATGCTACTTCTCGTCTCGATATTGAAGTTGGCCGTACACGACTCGATGATGTCTTCGATTCCAAGATTCAGTTCAACAGCCGCATGGATGGAATCCTGCTCGGCTATGCTAATGTCTTCGAAGGTGTAGGTGATCTCGTTCTACACGGTGCAATCTTCCTTTACGACGACGTTACTGACCACTACTCATGGGTAGCAGAAGGTGCTCTGCATAACATCATGGATACAGGAACCTACTTCAAATACTCCTTCATCGATTGGAGTAAAGCAGGCGCTACTCGTTTTGCTAATGATCAGAATACCGGTTTCCGTTCCGTCAGAAACGAATTCAAAAACTCACAGTTTACTCTTGGATACAAGTTTAACCCAGAGTTTTTGAACCTCCCCGCTCACGTTTACGGTGCGTTCTTGATTAATACCGCTGGCAAGGTAAGAGATGGAACCGAGTCTCTTTCTACTAACGGCAAGAAGGCAAACAAAGCGTGGTATGCTGGTCTTTCTGTAGGCGAAGTCAAGAAAATGGGTGACTGGTCTGTTGGCGCTAACTATCAAAGCGTTGAAGCACAGGCAATTCCAGATCGTGACATCAACGGCATTGGTCTTGGTGACGTAAGAAGCGCTGATTTCTTTGCTACTACACCTGCTACACCTGCTATCGCTGACACAAACTACAAAGGTTTTTCTCTTGTAGGACAGATGGCCTTCTCCGATCATTTAATCCTTGGTATTGCCTATCTCAATGCCAACGAAAAAGATCAAACCATCCGTGCTTCTGGTACAGATGGTAGAAGGTCTTACCATAACTTCCAGGCAGAAGCTCGCTTTAAGTTCTAGTTTAAGCTGAACTAAGCAGTTGTCTGAAAACCCGCAGGGTAGTCCCTGCGGGTTTTTTTTGTCTCCTTTAAACGGGTGATGAATAGTTACGCGAAGATCGCGAAGAGAATACCAAAGCCTTTTTATTAAAGCCCGAAGGGCGCTCGAGTTT
>JAFITR010000061.1 GCA_017116025.1 Simkania negevensis | reverse complement strand
TTTTATAGGGTTTGACGGAATAAAGGGAAAGAATTTATACTGAATCTCTTTGAAAAGCATTGTTTAAACAAAACTATTGTATTGAGGAACTATCTATGGCCAAAGAGACCAAGCGAACAAAACGCCCTACAGCATTAAAAAGGGATAGTCGCAACGAAAAGCATCGCATCATCAACAAGGCTTTCAAGTCACGCGTGCGCACAGCAGTTCGCAGTTTTGAGTCCATCCTTAAAGGGAGCGACAAAGCTCTCGTTCAAGAGAAGCTGAACGAGGTCTACTCTTTACTTGATCAAGGTGCTAAACGTGGTATGTTTAAGAAAAACAAGGCAAGCAGGCTCAAGTCCCGCTTCTGTGCCCGCGCAGCAAAAGTATAAAACGTCACTGCTACGTGCTTTTAATCAACTCGGTATTGAAGAAGGGGACATCCTCTTTGTCCATTCAGACCTTGGAGTATTTGGCAGCGCGCACGACCTGATATCACGCGACGACATCCTGTCGTTCTATTACAACCTACTGTTTGATCTCCTAGGTGGAGAAGACAAGGGAACACTTGTCGTACCCGCCTACTACTACGACTACGCCCGCAAAGGGTTGCCGTTTGACGTAGAAACTTCGCCCGTATCAAAATCACTAGGGGCCCTCAGCAGGCATGTCAACGCCCGCCCTTCCCGCGTGAGGAGCTGCAATCCACTGCTCAGCATCGCTGCCGTTGGCTCTCAAGCGGAAGCAATTTGCGGCAGCGGCTCTCTGAACGGATATGGAGTTACCTCTCCCTGGCATCGTCTACACGAACACAACGCTAAATTCCTATTTTTTGGAGTTAGCATGCAATCCATGACGTATGTGCATTACATCGAGCAGCAATATAACGTGCCACACCTCTATTGCAAACTATTCGATACGCCTGTATCACAAAAGGGACGTCTCTTACCCGGCCGTGTTGTGACAACGGTCCGCTACCTAAACTACGGCATCGAGTACGATATCATCCCATTTCAAACCCGACTTCTGAAGAAAGGGATAGCAAAAAAAACAGTGGTGAAGGACAATCCTCTCTACCTGGTCGAAGCACAGGGGGCCTTTGCAGAAGGGGTAAAGTGCCTTGACGAAGATATTTACTATTTTCTCCGGCAGCAGCCTGCCTTTTCTACTGAGCAGCCGCCGTTAACATAGAAGAGCTGTCATGACAACGTGTGTAGAAAACGAGGAGAAGCTCAAGCAGCTCCTCATGGAAGTTTTTCTCCTTGACGAAGACGAGTATACCGATGAGAAGAGTTACGAAGAGATCGAGGGATGGGACAGCCTAGCCACAGTATCTATGGCAGTCGCTATCCACCAGGAATTTGGCCACCATATGACGCCCCAAGAGGCGACGTCCATCAACACGCTTGGCGACATCCGCCACTACCTTAGGAACAAAGGTGTGGAGGTATAAACGATCATGTATCTGCTCGACTTCCTACACCAGCAAAACAGACACTACCCGGACAAACTTTTTCTCTGCTCGGACAACAATCGATACACCTACTCAGAAGCGTTCATTGCTGTCCAGAAAACGGCTGCCTTTTTCAAGAACAATGACATTAGTGCAGGCAACAGAGTAATCCTCTACTTTGATGACAAAATCCGCCTCCTCTTCTCCTATTTCGCCTGCCAAGCAATAGGAGCCATTCCAGCCCCTATCGACAACTTTTCAAAGCACCTCTCTATCCACTACACCGCCTCACATATCCAAGCAACAGCCCTTATAACAGACAAAAAGCTCCCTTCGGCAGACAAACTACCCTGCCCCGTCTTAACTTTTCCCGACCTCAATACCATCACGACCCTTGCATGGGATCAGACACGCAGCGACATTGCACACCTACTCTTTACCAGCGGTACAACGGGCAAGCCCAAAGCGGTCATGATCTCCCAAAACGCTCTCCTTTTTACCACACTCTCCATCATTCGCTGGGCACAAATGCGCCACGGCGACCACGAGCTCATCACTTTACACCTCTCCCACTCTTTCGGCCTCGGGCATATCCACTGCCACCTTATCCTCGGCAACACCATCTCCCTACTCCCTTCCGCACGAGATCTCAGCATGCTCCTCAAATCTTTAGCAGACAAACAGATTACAGGCTATGCTGCAACACCTGCACAGCTTACCCTGCTTACACAAAGCTACCAAAACGAACTACGGCAATACGCACAGCAACTACGCTACCTCATTGTCAATACAGCGAAAGTAGAAGAAGAGACAATCTCTTCGCTCATGCAACTCCTTCCTAAAACAAACTTCTACATGTACTACGGACTCACAGAAGCCAGTCGCTCCACTTACATACACTACAACGAGAAGAGCAAGAAACTTCATACCGTAGGGAAATGCGCTCCTGGAATATCCGTTAAGATCGACCATATAGAGGGCCAAGAAGGGGAGATCTGCATTAAAGGAGCCAATCTCATGATGGGTTATTGGGGAGAAGAAACCTCTAACGCTTTCGACAGTACAGGCTGGTTTCATACAGGCGACGTGGGCGATATTGATGATGACGGATTCCTCTCCGTCAAAGGGAGATTGCACGATCGGATCAATGTCGATGGCCTCAAATGCCACCCCCAGGAGATCGAAGAGGTTCTAGCACGCTGCAAAGGTGTTGTCGAGTGTGCCGTCTTTGGCGTCGAACACCCTCTAACAACGCATGAAGTTGTCGCCGCTATCGTCTGTAGTGGAGACGAGGAGAAGAAAACGTTTCAAAACACCCTGCGCAGCCATTGCAAAAAGTCTCTAGAGCCCTATAAAATCCCCAAACGATTTCTCTTCGTCCACTCCCTGCCAAAAACGGAGTCGGGGAAAATACAACGCACGCTACTCGCACAGAAGACGATAAACAAAACCGCTGTTTACTAATGTTTGTTATTCCACACATACAACAAGGCGATATCGATCTACAACACCTCCACGCCAATAGCAACATTCTCTGGATTACATCAGCGAGCATCATCGCTTGCCATCCTTGGCTGCAAGAAAAGAGGCATGAGGTTGTCCAGAGCGCAGACTGGAGCAAGGTAGTAGAATGCCGAACAAGCTTAGGCAAAGAGTATCCGGAGCGCATCATTGCTTTTGGAGGCGGCAAAGTTCTCGATGTCGCCAAGCTAACCGCACGCTTGATTACTACCGACACTCAAACTCTGCAAGCGATACAAAAGCGCAGATGCACAGACGAACACTTCACCTCCACCATCCCACTGACACTCATCCCCTCCACATGTGGATCAGGAAGTGAAGGAAGCAGCGTCACCGTCATCACATATCAAGGGACAAAATACCCCATCAGCCACAGAACATTGGTTGCTGACGAAGTGATCCTCTCCCCACACGCTATCGCAAGCTGTCCAGACAAGGTTTTCAAGAATGGATTATGGGACACCTTCGTCCATGCGATCGAAAGCTACTCCTCGCCTTTAGCAGATCCTACGACCCAACAGGCGGCCCTCTGCGCTCTCCATATCGTCTTGCCTGTGCTGCAGCAAGGGAGATTCACCTCTCCACATTCATCCTGGCAATGGGCAAGCTTGCTTGCCGGTGCAGCACAAAGCACCACCTCTGTAGGCCTTGCTCATGCCATTGCACACCAATTAGAACCCCTCGGCTGCGGGATGCATGGGGAACTCGTCGCACAAATGCTTCCCAAGGCCATGACTCTCAATGCAGAAAAGAGAGATGGCCTCTACGATGCTCTTGCACAAAAACTCCTTTTTTCAAATGGACGAGCACTCATCAACGAAATCATATTATTAGCAGAACGTGATTGGGGAACTCCTGCTCCTCTTGCTCTCGACAGCCAACAGATCGATCAACTCGTTACAAAAATATGCAAAGATCCTTGCTATCGAACAAATCCATCATTCATCCCTAAACGAGATCTAACCCATGCTCTCCACAACTGGCACCTTATCAAGCAATGAGCTCTTTTTAGAAGACATCGCTCCTTACGCCCTCTGTCAAAAAGAGAAAGAACAACATCTTTTACACTACCTCACCATCCTCTGCTCCTGGCACTACCAACGCTCAAACGAATACCGCCGCTTCTGTCAAGGGCTAAAAACATCCTTCCCCCCCCGCTCTATCGAACAAATTCCATTCCTTCCAACGCCTCTCTTTAAACAGAAAGAGCTCGTCAGCGCTGCAGGCAAGACGAAGACGATCCTCTCTTCATCGACATCGTCGGGGATTCCTTCTAAGATTTTCGTCAGCAAAGAGAACGCTCTCCTACAACAAGAGTCGATACAGCTCATCTTCAACGACTTCATCGGCAGACAACGCCGCCCCTACATCATCTTCGATGATATCCAAACAGCACGAGGGAAATCCTCCATCACCGCCCGAGGCGCCGCCCTCATGGCCCTCATGCCCTACGCATCACAGTTTTTTTTCGTCATGGATATACAAAAGGGCAAGCTTGTTTTAAACAGAGAAAAACTCGAAGCAGCTCTTGCCGTCGTACAACAAAACGATGGAGAATGTATCGCCTACGGATTCAGCTATATCCTTCACAAAGCATGCAATGCGATCAAAGAAGAGCAGATCGACCTCTCTGCCGTCAATGGAAACAGCTTCCTCATCCACAGCGGCGGATGGAAAAATCATGACAAAGGGAAACAATCGCTGCCTGAACTCAACAGAGACCTTGAAAAACAATGGGGACTAATCAAGGGCCACTGCTTCGATTTCTACGGTATGGCAGAGCAGACAGGCCTCGCATGCCCCACATGCCTCTATGGCAATAAACACATCCCCTACTACACAGAGATCATCGTCAGAGATCCACACACCCTCACCCCCGTCACTGATGGAGAAAAAGGGCTCGTACAACTCCTCTCCCTTCTAGCACAAACCTCTCCCAACCACTCCATCCTCACCGACGATATCGCCTCCATCACTGCCGTCGACAGCTGCCCGTGCGGACGGGGCGGCAAAGCCTTCACCCTCCACACCCGTGCACAAGCAGCAAAAGTACGCGGCTGCAGCGCCATCTACCAGGAATAGCTATTTATAAGGAAGGGAAAGGAACAAGATAAGCAAGATTATCACGATACGCAAGATAATCTTGTTTATCTTGTTCCTCTCCGTCACCTGTTAAAGCAATCAACCCTTTTTCCTTCACCTCATAAGTAGCTATCCTGTCTATCGTGACAATCTTGTTTATCTTGTTCCTCTCCGTTGCCTGTTAAAGCAATCAACCCTTTTTCTTCCCACTTGACAAGATCGGCAAGAGCGGTAGCAGCATCAAGACCAACCTGCTCTGCCAGCTGCTGCACAGAGACTCTTTGCGAAAGGGTGGGGAGTATATCAGCAAGTAACCGTCTTTTGAGCACCTCTTCTTCCACTTGCTGGCCGAAAGCACGTTGACCTGGGTCGATATACAAGTTGTACGACGGATGGCTCAAACAAGGAGTGCCATGGAATTTTTTCACCACAAGGATCGTCTTTTCCAAAAGGTCGATCGCCCGTTCCAATAGAACAACAGACTCTTCAAGAGCGCTCTCTTTAATAATGTCTATCGTATCCAAGCTCGAATGGTACTCGGGATAGGGGAAACGCGACAACGAAGCCATAGGGATTCCATAGCTTTCAAAAACGCTCTCGTCATTGCAGACAATCGATTTAAATGGTCCTGTGCGATGGGGGATATCGAGATCATCCAACGCTTCTTTCACTGCTCGCTCCAGGTTGCTCTTGCCTCCCATACTGTGTTGTAAAGCAAGCTCGGTATCAGAACCCAACATCTCCAGAAACAACCCTTCAACAGTATAGTTAGACCGCTCAGGAAGCTGACTTAAAAAGAACTCCGAGCCGACGATCTCCTGAACGAGAAGCAACTGGTAAGAGAACTTCGTTTTTCTCTTCTGCAGCCTACGGAAAAGCTCAACGCCAACAGCAACACCGGCCAAGTCATCATTGGCCATTCCAGGATGATCAAGATGTGCCACAAAAGAAAATGTGTCGGGATACTTCCCCTCAACACGGCACTCTGCTACGTCGAGATAACCCGACGACTCCTCTGTGCGGATAACGACATCATAGATGCCTTTGGCGAGGCTGTCGTAAAAGGTTTTAGAGACACAAAAACCCCACGTGCGCTCCCAAGGGCGATAGTTTTGCCGAAAGTGATAAGGCAAGGCATCGGCATGACGAACATCGTAATGCAAATGGCTCTTCAACTCCTCCTGCGACACACGTCCTTCAAAAGGCGCGGATAAACCAATCAGCTGCAAAGGATGGCTGACCTCGTAAAGCTTCTCACCATCCAAAGAGATATAGGCTTCGCTCAAGTCCCACTTGGGAGGGATCTCCCAGCCATTACAAGAAGTGCCAGAACAAAATCGATGGACCGTCAAAGGAATCCGCCTGCCAAGGTAAGAAAGAGAGGCATCGTAATCTTTCGAACAAAAGTTGCGGTTCAAATGGCATAACGCCTTTAATATTTCAAGCATAACAAACTCATTGATCCTCAATGTAAAGCCATTTGACTAGCCGATCGAGTAAGATCACCCCATCCCACGGCTGCGTGTAATGATGTGCATTGCCAATCCGCGGAAAACGAGTCACACCGGAATATTTCCACAGGTTGATCAGTTCATCCAGATCATGTCGATTCAAACAATGAGAAACAGTCTGCAAATTATGGGGTAGGTAACGAAGAGGCACGGCCCAATCTTTTACTGAGTAGAGCTGTAAAGTGCGCGCTCCTTGCCACGACAATAGGCCGAGTTGATCATGCGTATGAATCGTCCATTCTGTTCCTTTCGAAGCGTGTAACGCCTCTCCTTCCATCCATTGCAGCGCACGATAGGTAAGGATATCTATTGCCTCATGAGGCTCGCTTTTTGGAAAATCGGGCGATGTTGTAGCACGGTCGAACGCCTCTTTAATGCATATCGTCACACGTAAAAGCGCCTTTTTATCTCCTTTGACAAAGAGGGTGTGTGGAGAAGAGCAGATGTTTTGATTAAACAAGATCACATCGGCAACGAGCTTGTCATAACGCTCCTCGTTCATTAGAGCATGATCAATAACAGCAACACTTAGCTTGGGGCCAAAAACCACCGTCTCTACATCGTCGCTATAGCTAGGCAAGGCTTTTATGCTTCTAACAGCCTCTTCTCCTCCCCAGGCGATACGTACTGTACAAGCTTCTGCCATAGCAAGATTTGCCTCTTGTTCACTGCCAGAAAATTGCACTACTTTCACCGACGAAGCGAGGGCTCTTCCCACATCAGACACTGTAGCCAATGCATCAAGTACAGGGGAGATGTAGTCTTTTTGGCGGCTACTGATCTTGACGATCGATCGATTCTTCGTCAACATCGCCTGAATCAGAGAAAGGAGCCCGAGTAGCGGAACATTGCCAGCAATCCAATGGCCCACAACACCACGCGGGATACAACAGCAGCGAGTGCCTTCGATCGAAACAATACGATCGATCGCCTCTAAAGAGCGTAGCGAAAATTTCACAAGTTTGTCAAGGTTGCAAGAGGAGAGAAAAGACAAAAGAAAAGCAAGGCCCAGAGGGCGATACTGTTCGTACAGAGGATGCCGCCTTGAAGACAAGGCTACAGAAAGGGAATGGAGTGCATCACGAATCTCTCTATAAGAGAAGGTCTGCAATCGATTCTCGTTGGAAACAAAGGCCGCAATATCCCTCTCTAATGCATCGTCAGTAATTACCATCCTAATGTCACCGCCTCAACAGCTTCACAAGTCCAAAACAAAGGAGAAGGGAGACCCCTGCCCTCGCTCTTTGCGACAAGCAGAGGAATAGACCCTTTTATTCCATTGATAGAGAAACCATCAGGAATAGCACACTCCGAGGCAAAAAGCAGCCGAAAAGAATACTCTTTTGCCAATTCCTTCAACACTTCTTCTCCATCACACCACAATAACATAGGGGTGTTGCCAAGAGCAAAAATTGCCGTCCTTTCGTCATTGTATACATACTTCCTAGGACAACGGTTCCAACGCCAGCGACGGTAGTCGTCAGTAAAAAGAGGCAAAGAAGAAGCCGCTATGCGCTTTCCAACGCTTTCAATCCATACGTAGTCTGCTACTTTTTGCCAACCCAAAAACCTCTTTATACGTTCCATCGATTCATTTGGAAAAGCGAATAAAGCAGCGTGCTCTGCAGTCTCCGAATACCTCTTCCCTTCGTCAAGCAAAAGAGAGACAACCTCAAGATGTGCAGCAGAGGGATGTGTTACACCATCAACACCAAAGTCACTCACCAGATCCCCACCGCCAAAAGAGAGCGGAAATCCCAACAGACAATAGTGACCAAGAAGCCGCCCTTCCATATCCGTAACAACCCAGGAACAAGACGAAGGGCTGCTCTTCTTCCACTCAAAAAGAGCAGGAAAAAACTCTACAGACCGCAAGCGGTAGAGCTCGGCAATCCCTTCAATATCAGAAGGTTGATATCTGCGTATCGATAATTTTTTCATGCTTTTAAACCATGCCTAACTATATCACATTGATACAACTATTCAGGTGTGGATAACGTATCTGTTATGAAAAGTGAGCGAATAAA
>JAFITR010000060.1 GCA_017116025.1 Simkania negevensis | reverse complement strand
GCGTGCAAATGTACGCACTATGAATACCGTACGAAATCACTCTGCCATGCCTTATCTTCTGCGTTTGGCGAAAGCTTTACCTGTCAATGGATAGCGAGTGATCAGCTGTTCTTTACATAGGAACCCGATCGCATTTTCTTCTGCGACAGGCTGTAGATATCCTTTATAAATATAGATGTCGACATGGGGGTATAAGGTTTTATAAACCTCAAAACGTGCACCCTGACACTCTTGCACTTTTGCCACCACTTCACGTTCTTCACCAGTATCGAACTCCAGCTCCGACTGTAAATCTTCGATGACCGACTGCACTTTCCTCTGCTGTTTTTTTTGTGCTTCCGATAGCGAAGCACTTTTTTCCCTGTATTGCAGGAGATTGAGGATTTTAATAGATGCTTCCATCTGCCTGTTATTTTGCTTGTTTCTTTGTTGCAGATGGTGAAGACGCTTGACGATAGCAGAGACATCACCAACATGTATTTTGGTAAGAACCCAACTATCCGATCCCGCTACATTCACTCGCATGATATGTTTGACCTTGGCTTCTCCTCCGACAAAAACACCTGGTGAACCTGTGACATTGATTTCAACTTCTGCAATAAGGCGGCTGTTAATCGCCTCTTTTTCAATGAAGATGCTTTTTGCCCGGATGTTCGCATTCATAGCGATCGCTGCATGAACAACTCCTTTGGCCTGCACATACCCTTCGTTGGAGTGGATAATCGAGCCTCCAACCAAAATATTGCCGGTAGTACTTTCAACAACAGCATCTTCTATCGAGCCCTGTATCTCAATATCGCCTTCGGAGTGCACAACGAATTTTGGTCTGACATCGCCTCTGATAATTACTTTGCCAACGAAATTGACATTCCCTTCGCTGAAGTCGACATTACCATCGACAATATATACGGGTTCGATATCGATAAAGGCCAGCTCCTCCATCCAAGAAATATGTCCTGCCGCCTTGGCATAAATCTCCTTACCATTGTCAGAAAGGTAGACGTTTTTGCCCAACTTAATCACCGCGCCCTCTTGCACCAGCTTACGCTCCACGACTGTTCCATCAGTGCGGTATCCATCCTCGCCAGGGATAATATCACCAATAGTAAGGAGGAGCTGATTTCTCTCTGCGATGTTGATGTTTTTTACTGCACGTGTATCGACGGTAAGATGCTCCATCATGCTAGCAAAAGCAGTGAACTCATCTGCAGCAAAAAACTTTTCTATGGCAGAGGAACGGTCATCAATAGCAGGTCTCCCTTGAGCAACGACGGAAAGTAGAGACTTCTCCGCCTTCAACGCTGTTTCTATCGCCTTCCTTTTAATCCCTTTTACTACCTTGTTTCCCTTCAATACGCGAAGAACATCGTCATATGTTGCCGTATCAGACTGAAAAAAGAGTGCTTGGCATACCATCCGGTCTTCAGAGATCTCGAGATAGATGGACGCTCCCTGATCAGTTAAAGGAATGGTATCGAATTGTTTGACTGTAATAAGAGCTTTTTGGGCTTGGTTATCCTCAGCAATGAGTTTAACCATCGCTTCCTCAGGATCGGACACACCCAGTTTGCCAAGGATTTTAACAAGAAATGTTGTGCGCTCTTCTTCGTTTTTCAGTATCTTCTTGTCGTAGAATTTGTTGGAGATAGCAATTTTAGCCGATTCTTCTTCAAAAACAATCGACATCCCCGCTGCCAACTTATCGATTTCCAGCTGTCGCAAAGCGTTGTCAGACTCTTCTTTGTCAAAGAAAAGTTCAACAACAGCAGGTTTGTTTCGCAACCACCCCTTATATTCACGTTGAAGAATCTTAACGATGGTATCGTCTTGCGAAAGCCCAATCTTTGTTAAACCCCGCTGAATCGCCTCGTGGACGTTTTCTCCCTCGATGGTAAGTTTCTTTTTCTGCCCCATCCAGCTGCTCCTAATTTTGGCATGGTTCAAACGAAGGTAAAACACCTGCAGACTTTCAGCCTGCATTATTGGGGGTTGCTATACCCAGAGCGCTGCCCTGGGCTGTTGCGATGTTAGACCTTCGGCCTAAAAATCAGTCTGAAGGCCTGGATTGTAACAGCCAGCCTAAAAATCAGGCCGAAGGCCTGGGATTATAACAGCCCAGGACAATGCCTTGGGTACAACCACAACGGTATTTGCAGCCTGAAAGGCGGCAACATGCAAAAGAATCTTGTATAACACAATGCCTCCCATCTATATCAATAGAAACATCATCAAAGGTTTTATTCCAAGATGAATCTTGATTACACTTAATGCTTTTGGGCAGTAGCGCTATTCTGCTATACTATTGCTCTTCAAATAACAATATGGATACTGCTATGACACTGCCGAAGCAAAAATTTCGAGAGATGGTCTTGCAAATCCTTTATGGCCTAGAGACATACGAAGACAACGAAGAGGCCATTCTAGGCCTTATCAAGAGGGAGTTAAAAGTAAGCAAAAGCCACTGCACCAGAGCAGCTCTGCGGGCAAAAGATGTAAGAGCGAAGAGTAGAAACCTCGATTCTCTTATTGAGGAGGCCGCTACAGATTATTCGATCGACCGCATCCATACCGTAGAGAGAAATGTTTTGCGATTGGCGACCTATGAGATGCTTTACGACGATGAGATACCTCCCAAGGTAGCGATGAGTGAAGCCGTGCGTCTAGCAAAGAAGTTCAGCACACCTGAGGCAGCTTCTTTTGTCAACGCCATCTTAGACACAATCTACCGCAAACAGGGGGAAGAGGAACAAGCTAAAGATGAGCACAAATGAGACAACTTTTGCAGAAAACGTTCCTTTAAGCCGCTATACAACATTAGGTGTTGGAGGCCCTGCGCGCTACCTTGTCTCCGTCGATACTGTAGCACTGCTTCAGAACGCCATTCGAACATGCTACAACCATCGATTACCCTTTCTTATACTGGGTAAAGGATCAAACAGTCTATTCGACGACAAGGGTTTTGATGGTGTTATCATCTTGAACAAAATCTCTTTTTTGAAGCAAGAAGGAGGCCGACTGTATGTAGGTAGTGGCTACAGCTTTTCACGCTTGGGGATGAAAACGGCAAGGGAAGGCTGGAGTGGGCTGGAGTTTGCAGGAGGGATCCCCTGTAGCGTAGGAGGTGCTGTCTATATGAATGCTGGAGCCAACGGACAAGAGACGGGCGACACCCTTGTTGAAGTTGAATTTGTCGACGATACGGGGTTGTTACAGCTATTCTCCAAAAACGATCTCTCTTTTAACTACCGCTCTTCATCCTTCCATCAGATGCAAGGGAGCATTGCCAGCGCAACCTTTCTACTCCACCAATCGGAACAAGCCAAAGAGAAGCAGAGCGAGCTTCTCTCCTACCGCAAGAAGACACAGCCCTACAGCGACAAATCGGCAGGATGTGCCTTTCGCAACCCCCCAGGCTACTCTGCCGGCGCTCTCATCGACCAGTGTCAGCTGAAAGGGTATTCTATGGGAGGAGCCCAAGTATCGACTATGCACTGCAACTTTATCATCAACGCCAACAACGCCACAGCCAAAGATGTCCTCGCTCTGATGCAACACATCAAAGAGGAAGTACTAAAACAAAAAGGCGTTATCCTCGAAGAAGAGATACGTTACATACCCTACAACCGTGATAGACAAGATTAGATGAACAATTTTCGCGCCGACATCCACTGCCATACTACCTTTTCCGACGGAACATATACACCAGAAGAGCTCATCGATCTTGCCTTAAAAAAAGGGCTCAATGGCCTTTCCATCACCGACCACGACACCGTTGACGCCTACACCTGCGCTCTGCCCTACGCCAAGCAGCGAGGGCTTGCCCTTCTTGGCGGCATCGAATTTTCTTCCGTACACAAAGAGAGCAACGTCCACGTGCTAGGGTACGCCTTTGACCTACAGAATAAAGCGCTACTCGACCTTTGCAAAAGGCACAGGACCAGACGAGAAGCAAGGAATCTTGCCATCATCGAACAGATCCAACAAAAGGGCATGGACGTCTCTGTCGAAGACCTCTACGACAAGAGATATATCCCCAAGCAGCAACAACGTAGACAGTTGGGCCGCCCCCACATTGCCCAAGTTCTCATGGCGAAAAAGTACGTCTCAACAATCCAAGAAGCATTCAACACCTACCTTGGCGACAATGCTTCATGTTATGTTGCCGGAGAGAAGGTTTCTGTTGAGGAAACCATCGCCACCATCCACCAGGCCCGTGGTAAGGCAGTCATCGCTCATCCCCACCTGTTTAAAAACCCCTCGATTATTCAAGAGCTAGAAAAGATGTCGTTCGATGGCATCGAAGGATATTATAGCCTCTGCGGCCTCAAACAAGAACAGCCGTGGATCGATTTTGCAAAGAAGAAAGGGTGGTTTGTCACGGGAGGCTCCGACTTTCACGGTGAGATAAAGCCCAGGATCTACCTCGCCTGCTCGTGGATAGGTAACGAAGTATTCGATACGCTCTATCGACATTTCATCGAACAGAATAAAGCGATAACCGCTACATGACAACGTTCGATACGCTTCTTAATAAGCTTCATAGCGACAGCTCAACGATTAAGCTAGGGCTCGACAGAGTCTTGCTACTCGACAACGCTCTCGGCTGTCCAAGCAAAGCTTTTCCCTCCATCCACATCGCCGGCACCAACGGCAAAGGGTCCGTTGCAACCAAAATCGCCTCTGTATTACAACAATCGGGCTACAACACCGGCCTCTTTACCTCTCCACATATCGACCACTTCTCCGAACGTATTCAAATCAATGGCCAGCCCATCACAGAAGAGAGCTGTGCTAAGCTACTTAAAAGGCTATTTGACGTTGAAAATGCACACAATACCTTTGCCACATTCTTCGAACGTACAACACTGCTTGCCTTGATCTATTTTGCTAACAAACCCGTCGATATCGCCATCATCGAAACAGGCTTGGGAGGCCGCCTCGACGCAACTAATATCATCCTCCCCCTCCTCAGTGTCATCACCTCAATCAGCTACGATCACACCAATATCCTCGGTAACAGCATCGAAGAAATAGCAAGAGAAAAAGCGGGGATCATCAAAGCACACACCCCTCTGATCCTCGGCCCAAACACCCCCCCTAACAAGCTGTTCGAATCCATCGCAAAAGAAAAAAAGTGCCCTGTTAGCCGTGTACAAGAACGCTATACCTGCTACGACAAAGAGAATCAAGCCATCGCAAAAAAAGCGCTAGAAACTCTACCAAAAAGTTTTTGTATCGATGATAAAGCCTGGTCCGGCCTAACAGACAATCCCGCCTGTCGCTTCGATATTCACCAAAGAGAAACTCTTACCGCTCTGCCAAAAGCAACAAGACCTAAGGCCGTTATCTTAGACGTCGCACATAACCCCGACGGACTACAAAGACTCTTCCAAAAAATTGCATACACCTTCCCGAAAGAATCAATCGTCTGCGTTACCTCCATCGCCAAAGGAAGGCCACCCGAACAGATCCTCTCCTTCCTTAAGAAACACGCCATAAAAATTTTTCTCATCGAAAACGAAATGACCAGCCATCTCGACGATGAAACAATGACTAAATACGCTCCTCAACAAACAAGAGACCCAAAAGAAATCGCAAGCGTCGTCGCCGATGGCTGCCGCCTTGCACACGAACGCAACGCGATCATCGTCGCCTGCGGAAGCTGCTACACCATGCACACCATCACACAAGCTCTGAATGCAGGCTGAAAGGCTGCAACAACGCCTATTACTACCTGAGAAGAAGATCCACCTCTTTGTCGACCGCTACCCTGCGCCCCCTGTTCTGTTCGCTAGCCAACTTTACAAAAGGGCTCTCCGCAAGGATATCAACAAGCTTTTGCAAGTTCTTTTGCGACATGCGGCGAAGAGGAAGGCGCACCTCCCCTGCAGGCAGATTACAGAGATTCATCGCTTCTTTGATCGGCACTGGATTTGTTTCGAGCGCACAAGCCCTCAAAAATGGCAGCAACTGCTCATGCATGTTGCGTGCACTCAACCAATTACCCTTGTGCATCGCACTAACAAGCTCAACGATCGCCGACGGAAAGAGATTACTCGCAACAGAAACAACCCCCTGCCCTCCCAAAGCCATCAGGGGTAAAGTCATCCCATCGTCACCACTCAATACAGAGAAATTGGGATGGTCCAACTTGACAAGACCTAGCACATCCTCAACTTGGTTGATGTCCCCTGAAGCATCTTTGACACCACTGACGTAAGGTAATGATGCGATCTTGTGCAACGTCGCCGTCTCTATGTTCTGGCCACATCTCCCCGGATGATTGTAAACGATAATCGGTATCTTTACCGATTCTGCCAACAAAGAAAAATGTTCAAAAATGCCCTCCTGGGAAGGCTTGTTGTAGTAAGGAGTGACCACCAACAGAGCGTTCGCACCCAACTTCTGCGCACGTAAGCTGTCTTCTACCGTCTTCTTTGTCGAATAACTACCCGTACCAACAATGACAGTCACCTCGCCCGCAGCAGAATCGACAACCGTCTTAATCGCCAACTCCTTCTCCTCATCAGACATCGTAGGAGCTTCTCCCGTTGTTCCCAAAACAACAACGCCAGAAATACCCCCCGCTACTTGACGACGCACGTTGGCCTCTAATCCTTTTAAATCCAGCTGTTTGTCCCGAAAAGGAGTCACTAATGCTGTAAACGCACCCTCAAAACCCATCTGTTTGTAACCTCCGCCCATTTAGATCGTTTTAAACACACGACAACCACTCAGATACCCCTCCTTCGTCGAGGTATCTGAGTAGCTATAGTAGTAAGTTCTTATCCCTTCAATATATAGGCTTATCCCATTCGAGAATAAAAATAAACAGTTAAGTTGATAGATGTCAGTTGATGAAAGAGATCTTATTGACAATTAGTCGGCATAGCCCTAGAGTCTCTTTACATAATCTTTACCAAGCCTTAATTTTAAACAGAACGTACCTATTCAACTCTCTGTTGCAGGCCTTCAGCCTGCAACAGAGAGTTGAATAGGTATAACAGAACTAAGGAAAACGAATGAAAATTGAGAGTCCAGGGTTCAAAGGTGGGATAGTGGAGGGTGATGATGATGGCTATTTTTCTGACGGGAATGCAGGGTATGATAGTGATGCAGATGAGTGTGGTAGTTATCGAGGGAGGCGCATTAAGTTAAGGGTAAGCGACAAGGGGTACGAGGCTCTTTTTTCATCTCGAAGAGATGACAATTTCTCATCGAAGGGGAGTGGAGATTTTTTTACGAAAAACAGGAAGCTATTGAATTATCGAACGACGAAAGGTGATTGGACGCGTGGGGTGCTTGCAGACCTTTCGTTAGAGGAGGGGCTGGGGCAGCTATGCTACGTCTCTTACAGTCCACTGGAGAGTGGGCTAGAAGCTTGTTGTCACGACTTTGGTGTGGGAGGTGTGATTGTTCACGACACGCGTCTGGAAGCAGACCTTGATACTCAATGTCAACTGAAAAAAGCAAGCCGTCTTCCCTTGGACACAATATGTCTGTTAGATGGTCCTTTACCACACTGGCCGGAGCAAGAGGGCTCTTTCCCTTCCCTTGCGACCTTGTTAGCAATACCGGGAACGGATTTACTCTACCAGTGGTCAAAGGAGCTAGCGATTTTTTTCCATTCATTAGGAGTTTATTCTTTTGCTTTTCTTCCGCAGAGCTGGATAGCTCCTCGCCGCCATCTGTGGACCAATGAGGAGAAAGTTAGAGGCTTTGTCAACAAGCTACAAGAGGGGGGTGTCATCGTTTTTACGCAAGAAGAGGAGATGATCGACGGCATCGGCCATCTCCCTTTTTTGCATGCGCATCTCGCCATCCATTCGTTGCACATCCAGGAGAGGCCTTTCGGTTGGGAAATGAACCCTGTCCTTATCAACCAGGACAATTCAGGCACCAGCCAGTTTGGAGGGCTTGCAGGCTGTGATCTATCTGTTTTGCCCGACGACCATTTCGCCGATCTTTCCCGCCTTGAAGATAGTCTATTTCGTCTCATGCAATCAAAAGCAGGCTTTTTTATCACTCCTAGCCAAAAGCTTCCTGCCCTCCATGCCGCTCTTATACGCCTTGTCAAAAACGGTCGGGTCTCGGAGCAAGAGATCTGGTCAAAGGTTGAACGTATCCTCCTCCGCAAGGAATGGATCAAGCTACATGAGGCCTCATCACCTCGCACTACCAGCTCCTTGTTAAGAGATCTCAACAAGACGATCTACCGCCACGCAATTGTTTTGAACAACCCACCTCTATTAACAAACGATACTCCCTCAATCGGGTACGTACAGGTCGATGGAGAAGCTCACACTCCCTTTTATGAACAGATAAAAAAAGAGATCGACCTCCCACATCACTACTTCCCTTCCAATCTATTTGTCCATAGCGAGGCGTTCAACAACCGCATGCGCGCTTTAGAGTCCTACGACATCATCATCCTTGCACACTTTAATATGGAACAGCACCCCTCTTCAAATTACTCGATCGATCGCACAACAGAAACGATCATCAAAGAGTTTATCTATTCGGACAAAAAAGTCATTTTCGCACTTTTCTGGGATGCCCATCTCGACTACGGCGCCTACCAAAACTTGTCCGTGCTTCTGGCACACGAAGAAAGCACCCAAGCACA
>JAFITR010000006.1 GCA_017116025.1 Simkania negevensis | reverse complement strand
GAGCGAATTCAAGACGGGGCTTAAAGTAGAGATTGATGCAACTCCATATCTCATAGTCAACAACCAGTTTGTTAAGCCAGGCAAAGGGCAAGCTTTTGTACGAACAAAGCTCAAACACCTACTTACAGGGAAGGTAATCGAGCGGACCTTTAAATCTGGAGAGAAGATCGATCTTGCCGACGTTCATGAAACAGATATGCGCCTTCTCTACATCGATACAGAAGGGGTGGTATTCATGGACGACAGCTCATTCGAACAGATCACCGTACCCAACAACAGCGTTGAGGGTGTCAAGCAATGGCTGATGGACGATCACATCTACCATATCATCTTCTACAAAGGAGCCCCTGTCATTGTCGAACCGCCGACATTCATGGAGATGAAGATCACAGAAACAGACCCTGGCCTGCGTGGCGACAGCTCAGGCCGCGTCCTCAAATCCGCCATCACAGAAAGCGGGGCAAAGATCCAAGTGCCCATCTTCATCGAACAAGACGAGATCGTCAAGATCGACACGCGAACAGGAGAATATGTCTCCCGCGTCTCCAAGTAATACTTTATATGTTAAGACATCCTCTGCTACACGACCGTGCTGCCATGTTTACCAAGGCACGCTCTTTCTTTTCCGAACGTGACATCATCGAAGTTGACACCCCCGCCCTCTCTCCCCATGGCGCAATCGACACACACATCGACCTCATCCCCGCACATCTCTTTTGTTCGAAGACATACTACCTCCACTCGTCGCCAGAATACAGGATGAAAGCGTTATTAGTAGAAGGATCAGGCGACATTTACCAACTCTCCCACGTCTTCAGAGATAACGAAAAAGGTGACGCACACAGTGTAGAATTCACCATGGCCGAATGGTACCGCTGTGGCTTTTCTTTCGAAGAGATGATCATCGAAACAGTCGATTTTGCAAAGTTATTCATAGAAGACCATCCCCCCGTTAGCCGCTACACATACCGCCAAGCTCTCAACCTGTTTGCTCACATAGACCCCTTTACCTCCAATATCGACAAACTCATTTCGTGCCTAACAAAAGCGGGTATAGACAACCCTGTCGTGACAGTAGGAGACCAAAGGGATGACCTCCTTAACGCGATTGTCAGCTTCGTCGTCGAGCCTTATTTTGACAAAGGGCATATTACCGTTTTGAGCCACTACCCTGCTTCACAGGCGGCATGTGCACAGACGGCTGTCGTCGACGGCATCGAAACAGCCGAACGATTCGAGCTCTTCTACGGTGGGCTCGAACTTGCCAACGGCTACCACGAGCTCGTCTGCCCTCGGGAGCAACACAACAGATTCCTACAAGCCAACGAAGAGAGGAGGAAGCTCAACAAGCCCCTCTACCCCATCGATATCCATTTCCTAGACGCACTCGCCAAAGGACTGCCAGACTGCTGCGGTGTTGCTGTAGGATTCGACCGCCTCATGATGGCGCGTCATAACACTTCCTTTATCGCTGAGGTCCTCCCCTAATGGCTCCTTCCGCCCGCCTCGCCGCATGCCACGCTCTACACTACTTTCTGCAAAACGAGAACTTTATCGAAGAGTCTTTAGGACGATGGAAAACACTTCACACCCCCAAAGAGGTTGATTTCCGCCTGGCATTTGAAATCGCTTCAGGAACAGTACGCAGGAAACGTTCTTTAGAATATGGTTTACAAGGCTTAGCAAAACGCAATTCTCTCAAATTGGAAAACAAAAAAAAGGCCCTGCTCTATACCGCCCTCTATCAACTCTGGTTTCTCGATAGAATACCCGCCTACGCCGTCGTAGCAGAGTCTGTTGACCTCGCAAAAAAGCTCTTCCACACATCCTTCGCCTCTTTCGTCAATGCCATCTTAAGGAAAGCCTCCTCACAGCCCATCACCCTGCCTGCTACCACCACACCCGAGGGGCTCGGGATACACTACTCCTATCCCAACTGGTTTGTAGAAGAGTTGCTTCGAACACTCCCTCATGAAAACGTGATCTCCATTCTCGCCGCCCAAAACACCCCGCCACCTCTAATGGCCACCCTCTTACAAAAAAACGATGCCACAAAAGATCCTCTACCCTTCACAAACATGCCATTGTCCGACCTCAACACAATAGAAAATCCTTACCACTCCCCTCTCCTCTACATCCAAAATATCACACAAGCAACACTCACAGGAAAGTTGTGCCAAAAGATGGACGCGCCTAAAACAGCGCTAGATATCTGCGCCGCCCCAGGAGGCAAAGCAATCCTCCTACATGCCGCCTTTCCACAAACGACAATCCATGCCAATGATGCCAACGCAAAGAGGATGATCCGTCTGCAAGAAAACCTCACCAAATTTCACATCAATGCTCTACTGACAACAATCCGTGGAGAAGACTACCCCGAAGAGAGAAAATACAACCTCGTCATCGTCGACGCCCCATGCAGCAACAGCGGCGTCCTGGCCAAGTGCCCAGAAGCACGCTGGCGCCTAAACAAACAAAACATCGATGCACTGCAAAGAACCCAAGTGGCTCTCCTCAAAAAAGCTGCACGACTGCTTCACAACGGAGGGAAGATCTGGTACTTGACATGCAGCATCCTCGCTCAAGAAAACGAAGCCATTATTGAACAAACGTGCAACAGTGAAAATCTGACAATCACCAAAGGACCTTATACCCAAACCCCTAACGCAGAAGGGTGGGAAGGAGGCTTTGCCTGCGAACTAAGTTCACGGGTTGAATAGGCAACGGAAGCTTAACGGATTAACAAGACATCGGAAGGAAACGCAAAGACGCTGAGAGCGCAAAGAAGCGCAGAGAAAAAAATACAATTGACCATAGAAATCACAGAACTACAAGAAAAAACAAAAATCATAATTGTTTTCTCATAGATAAAAAACTTTTGTTTGTTAATTCTTCTTTGCGCTCTCAGCGTCTTTGCGTTTCCTTCCGATGTCTCGTTAACCTTCCAACGTCTCGTTAAGCTTGCTGCTTGTTAGCAGTTTGCCGGTAGAGCTTTCGATTTTCTTCCTTAAGTTGCCTGATCAACCTCCTATCACGATGGTCGTCTTCAAAATCCAACTCTTCTAACAACCTATCCATACGACTGAGCACGCTTTCAGAAGCGTCCAAAAGTCCATCAACCCAACAACACAGGCCAAGTTTAATGCGCTTGTTCAACATCAGATAGACCTCTTCAAGAGCGCCCAACTCCTTCTGTCGCCCTTCCTGGAGGGTCCTTTCAGAATGAAGATCGGGACTACCGATCCCTTCAGCCTCTAATTGCTCAATGAGCATCGACAGCCTATTCCAATAGACTTCGATGTTGTGTATATAGTGAGGGATTTGTTTAAGATCACGAGTATCTATAAGGTCATTGATCGCCTCAAGATACTTAGGAACAAGAATATCCAGCTCATCACTGAGCGCATCAATATCAAGTTCACCAATATCGAACGCAATAATATCTACCATAACCCATCCTACCTTTTTGGTTTAGAAAGGCATGGCGGCTTTCACACACCGACTCCATATAAATCATCGGAATAGGCTACAATCACGCGAGCACATTATCGTTCTAAAACTCCTTTCTTTCTAATATAGAGCATCTTACATCCGTTGCGCCAAATAGAAAATTGCTTTTTTTTGCCTCTCGCGTCATCATCATCCTAAAATGAGAAGCAACGCGTTATGGTTACATTCCCCTCTTTTTTCTTCCTCCTGCTATCCGCATTCGCCATCTTCTTTAGCACGTCTGATGCTATGCCGTTTGAAAAGCAACAAATCGTTAATACCGCCCTTGCTGCTATCGCCCATCCTTCGATAGACAACCTCAACTTCTCTAACGAACAGAAGCTTCTCAACGAAGTGCGTGCGCTATTGGAGAAAGAGAAATACAACGTCCTTACTGCCGACTTGCTTCAACCAGACGCTGTGCAGATAAAAGGCAAAATAGAAAGCTGGCTAGCCAACCCCAACATCAACACCATCTTCATCTTTGGCGGTACAACAGTTGAAGAAGGAAACATCGCACACAAAACATTGCTACCTCTTATCAAAGAGGAGTTCTCCTCCTTTCAATCTCTCTACACCCAGGTAAACTGGGATAATGCGGGAGCACTTCTTCTCGACCAAAACGTCCACGCCGGACTCAATGGCAAAACTTTTATCTTCCTACTGCCCAACAGTAGAAAAGAAGCGCAGACAGCGATCGAGAAAATCATCCTTCCTCAAATACGTAACCTGTTGGCCCAAGTTAACACCAGACAGAACAGTGAAGAGAACACAAACAATGAAACAACAAAACAGTGACGGACTGCGCTGGCACGAATATGAGATGCTGGCAGAAGCAGGCCTCACCTCTCAAGCAACCCTAACAAAGCTAGGAGGACAAAGCCCCTCTCCCTACGACAGCCTCAACATCTCCTACGACGTTGGCGATGACGATAATAACGTCTCTGGCAACATCGACAAGATATGTAACACCCTCAATCTACCACCCCTTGTATTCGCCCAACAGGTACATGGTAACAACGTCGTCCTTATCAGAAGAGATCCCCCCACACGCCCTCCTGTCTGCGATGCAATGATCACCGATAGACCAAATATGCCTCTGATGATCAAACACGCCGACTGTCAAGCCGCTTTACTTTACGACCCGATCAAACGCGCTCTGGGCGTTGTCCACGCAGGATGGAAAGGTCTTGTGCAAGGCGTCTATATCGCCACACTGCGAGCGATGCAAGAAGCCTTTGGAACACAAAAAGAAAACATCCTCGTTGCCATCTCACCAAGCCTCGGCCCCGACTCTTCAGAATTTATAGACTACGAAAAAACCTTTCCTAAAAGCTTCTGGGAATACCAACACAAACCAGCCTACTTCAACCTGTGGGAGATAGCACGCATGCAGCTACAAGCAGGCGGCGTACTCAGCCACCACATCGAGATAGCCTCAGTAGACACCTTTCAAGCAGAAAAAGAATTCTTCTCCTATAGACGCAATAACAAGACGGGACGTAACGCCACCCTCGCCGCACTATAAAAAAACAACTATCCAGACACCCCAGAGCGATTTTACCAAAAGGACATTGATAGTCAGTGTTAAGTGAGATCAATATCACAAACTCTTCTCTCTGTGTGCTCTGTGATCTCTGTGGTGTAAAAAAATGATACCACAGAGATCACAGAGCGCACAGAGCGCACAGAGCGCACAGAGGCGGTTTTTTAACATCCCAAACTATTGATAATCAACACATCCTTGCTGGAAACTCTTTTTTGATGAAACCTCCCTGTCAAACACCCCTCCTTCGTCGAGGCACCTGAATAATTACCGCTCCGCAACAGAACAACTGTTTTCAAGTTCCTCGCAGATATATTTGATGTCCTCATTGTGAAAAACACCTGCGCCGAGCAACAGCTCCTTAAACTGACTAAGGGCGTCTCCGCTCTCCCACGCGCTTTTGAGAAGGCTCTCAGGCTTGCCTAGCTCCTCTTTAACCCACTGGAACTTCATACGCAGCACCTCTTCACGCAGGTGATAAGGCTCTTCGGTGCTTCCAAAAACCAAAACGCTTGCTACTATCTGATTTTTGACCGTTTCACTCTTCAAGATACGCATAGGGGAGTAGTCTCTTCTTTGTTCTGTAAGAATTTTTGCACCGATGGCCTTGATAAGAACATCCACTTTTCTAACATTATATTCTGCTATGATGGTGCGACGGCACTCGGCACTAAAATCGTTTGCTTGCTCCTGCATACGTTTGAGCCGCTCACGCGCCATGCTGCTCAAATCAGCAAGTTTTTCTGCGACTTGGTCGACAGGATCTTCGCCAATAAGGATATGCTTCATTGCAGTATAGCACTTCTCTGCATCGGGATGAGCAACACTGTTTCGATCATACATGCGCCGAACAAGCCACGCTTCTTTCATCACATAGGAATAGAGTTTGTTGTTATTGGGAAAGCAGCTTTGTATCCACTGCTCAACAAGAAACCAGTCAAACGGAACCTTATTTAATACTTTCGTCAAACGCAGTTCTCCGCGACCATTGTAGCGGATCATCTCGGTAAAATCTCCTTCAAAGACGTAGTGACCTTCCACCATCGCACGCAAGATAGAGATAAAAGCATCAAGACGTGCACGATTCGTCGAATCAACAACATAAAGCCCTCTGTCCAATCTGGATGTGTGCGAATGATGTGCCGGCACACATTCTTTTGGCCATGGAGAGCTTTGGGGTGTGAGCCCTAAGGTTTGATAGATAGCAAACTCTCCCCGCTGTTCAACCCCTTCCATCTCGACAAGAGGAATACTACTCGTCTTTGCTGCCTCTTTTTGTTGGTCACAATAGTGCGCAGCCTCCATACACACCGCCGCCCTGCTATGTTCGCTAAACACAGCAACACACGCATTATCATAGGAAACGACAGCGTCGCCTATCTTCACTACTTCAAAAACGATGTGGTTGTCCTCCGACGTCGCTTTGTTGTCCCCAACACGCCTTCCTAATGTGATTGTCTGACCATCGTAAGAGAGTGATGTACCCGGTAAATACCCCTGCACCTCCTTGATATAACGCTGATCCTTCTCTTCCAACACCTCTAACCCATGGTCGATCAACCCGATTTCTAATCGACCAAGAGCAATCGCCTTCCTCTGAGAAACACGACTCCCTGTGTACGACAGATGGTCAACGATCTCTCCCAACAGCCTATGAAGCTCGCCAGGCTTCAAACTCACCTTCCCTCTCTTGGCCCCCTCTTTTAAATCGAAAACAAACCCCCCGACACTCTTTGATCCCGCATCACTCAGCTCCTCTCCACAGCAAAGCTCTGCAAAATAACCGAATGGTATTGGAGCAGCAGAAAGCTTCTCCAGATCGATCAAACGCTGCTGGCGTTCCACCCTCTCATGCAACTCAACAGTAGCCTCTACATCAATCTTCTTCCTCTCCTTAGGGATGGCACTGAGAAAAATTTTGTCTAGTCGCTTCAAAGTATCCCTTGTCTTGTCCGAAAAAAGAGAGCCTACCTTCGCAAACCAGTCGTCAATACCAGCAGCATGGCTATCTTTTACCTTCGTCATCAACCTATGCTCATTCACTCTACCCTCTAAAGCCCTACCAACATAGTTAGACAATCCCTGCGAATGATTTTCCAATTCCGTATGATAATAGTGATACGCCTCGTGCGTCTTCTTCACCGCCGCAACAAAACGATTGCCGCGCAACCAATGCCAACGGTCAACGATCTCTTCCACCCAATACACCCACTTCCAAATGCGCCCTCCCCAACCTACACCAGAAACGTACAGACCGCCAAAAAGACCGGGAACAAGCTCCTCCCTGCTGTTCTCCAACAAGCAGCGCAGATTGCTTCCTGCACCACCAATACCCATAACCATCCTATCCCCCTTTGTTTTTTCTTGCCCCCTACATCAAAAACTTAATAGAAAATTAATGTTTTAAAAGCAAAGTCTTTCATGCTTTTATGATCACTACCAAGGGCGTTCTGAGGATGTTGCGCTTACGGGCGTTGCTGGCTGAAAATCGTCGAAGAGCATCGCATTAAGATTTTGCACCACCTCTTCGAACGAAGAAGTATAGCGTGTTTTTGGATAGCTTGTGCTGTGTGGACTTTGCGCCAACTCCGCTGAAGAGGGAGCAATAGGAGTGATCTCCTTCATCACCGCCATATACAACGCCTGTTCGGCAAGAAGATCGTCGACAAGAAGATACGGGCGCTGCAGCGAACCAGTAAGGCGCTTTATCACGTTGTACAAAAGGAGAGAATGAGCAGTGTCTGGTTCATGCAATGCCTTTTCTTCTAACAAAACAATCAGCATCTCTCCAATCTTTTGAACGATAAAAAAGCGTACCAAAGGGAGACGACGCCCCTCCCCCTTCTGAAACAGTACCACTCTCTCTTCGAAAAGAAACTCCAAAGGATCGCGCCCTTTGAGTAACTCGTTAATTGCAGACAGCTTGCAACAAACAAGGCGCAGTGCTATCCACCCCGAGTCCCAACGCCCTTCCAACAATGCCGTTATCGCCTCATCACGCGCTTCTGCCACTCCTGCAGACAAGTAGTTAATAAACAAGTTGCCTTTCTGGCTCTCTAAAGAGAGAAACAAGCTCCTCCAGACCCCATCATCAGCCCTCTCTTCTAGTGCAAACTGCACAAGATACTGCTTTAAACGAAGAAACGACCCACTCTCAGCGTTCTCCAAAGAACGAATACGCTCCCTCAAATGCTCCTGTATACTTACCAGATGCTTCTCAAGAGGTATCTCCTGCTGCTTCAAAACCAACGCAGCATCACACTCTTCTATATAACGCTGCTTGCATTGTCCAAAAAGCGCTGCAAGGTAGCTCTGAAACGCATCGTTATCGTCTACATCGTTCATAGCAACTTCCAGCCTATCGCACAGCGCCCTATCCCCCACACGATCCGCGGACAAATACTCCTCGACAACAGAAGCATTAGCACTACCAGTGACAATAGTCAGTACAAACAACCATGCAACAATTCCCGTTACTCTTCGTATTCTCTTCGCTTTCTTCGCGTTTATATTCATCGTCCATTTACCTTTGAAAAGTTGTCTGTTTTTAGCGGGCATTGCTGCTCTACTCTTTGTATTCTTTCGTTTTTTCTCGAGATTGGTATATCATGCCCGCTAATCGAACTAACAGAGTAATCATTTCCATGGAGATAACTGTCGATTTAAACACTACCCAGCAAGAAGCTGTCGAGCACATCACAGGCCCCCTCCTTGTCATTGCGGGAGCAGGATCAGGGAAGACGCGTATTGTCACCAACCGCATCGCCTACCTCATCGAACACGGAGTTCCCCCTTCCTCTATCGTCGCCGTTACGTTCACCAACAAAGCTGCTGAAGAGATGAGAAGTCGAGTAATGGCACTCTGCAACCACGACGTTCTCATCTCAACATTTCACAGCCTAGGGGTCCGTATTTTACGTGAAGCCATTCACAACATAGGATACAACAACGACTTCGTTATCTACGATGAAGAAGACAGCATAAAACTCATCAACGTTTGCCTAAAATCTGCCGGGATCAACAGCAAAGAGATCTCACCAAAAAACATCAAACACCTCATCTCCAACGCAAAAAACTCCCTCCTCTCACCCTCTGCCATCAACAATGAACATTCCGCCAGGGAGAGCGAATTAGAGCGTGCCTTCCCTGCTGTCTACTCTCACTACAAAGCGAAATTAAAAGAGTGCCAGGCTCTTGACTTTGACGACCTCCTCTACCTCACGGTATGCCTCTTTAAAGAACACCCTTCTGTTCTAGAAACTTTTCAGCAGCGTTGGCACTACCTTCTTATTGACGAATACCAAGACACAAACTACGCACAATATATGATGGCGAAGCTGTTGGTAGACAAGTCGCAAAACATTTTCGTCGTAGGAGATCCTGACCAATCTATCTACTCCTGGCGTGGGGCCAACATCGAGAACATCCTCAATTTCGAACGGGATTATCCTGGAGCGAAAGTTGTTAGGCTCGAACAAAACTATCGTAGCCAGAAGAACATCCTCGACGCAGCCAACAGTCTCATCACCCACAACACGAGCCGTTATAAAAAAAACCTATGGAGTGACCTCGGTGAAGGAGAGAAGATCCTCATTCACCGGTGTAAGGACGAGAGGCAAGAAGTACAATTTGTGATCGAACAGATCGAATGGCTCCACAGTCAAGGGATGCAGCTTGCTGAGTCGGTCATCTTCTATCGGACAAATGCACAATCCCGCCTGTTCGAAGATCTCTTGCTCACAAAAGGCATGCCCTACACCATCGTAGGGGGTATCTCTTTCTACCAGAGGCGCGAGATCAAAGACATCCTCGCTTTCCTCAAAATCGTCCATTCCGATGCCGACTACATCTCGTTCGCTAGGACGATCAACCTGCCGAAGCGGGGGATTGGTCACGTTACCATAGACAAACTGAAGAGAGCATCTGAAGAGCGCAATCTTCCCATCTACAAATTCTGCCTCGACCTTCTGCGGGGCGACATTCCTGAGACAGAGTTTAAGCTTGCTCCTCGAACAAAAAAAGCCCTCGAAGACTATACCCAAATCATTCAATCCTTGCGCAAAGCAAGCAAGGAAGAGACGTTAAAAACTCTCATCACTAAAACAATTAACGACACCGGCTACATCACGCATATCAGGCAAGAAAAGGAGACTTTTGACGACCGCAAGAACAACATCGAAGAGCTCATCTCTAAAGCACACGAATTTGACTCTTCGCAAGTAGAAGCCTCGCTGGAAGTCTTTTTACAGGAACTCACGCTAAAAACAACACTCGAAGACGCCTATCTCATCGAAGATAGGCTGAAGCTGATGACAATACACAATGGTAAAGGACTCGAATTTGAAGCCACCTTCCTCGTGGGCATGGAAGAACAGCTGTTTCCCCATATCAACTCTAAACACAACGAAGAGGCCATCGAAGAAGAAAGGCGGCTATGCTACGTCGGCATGACGCGTGCCAAGCAGCTCCTCTATATGACGTGCGCACATACACGCCACCTCTGGGGAACACAGCACTATATGCGCCCCAGCCGTTTCCTCAAAGAGATCCCTCAAAAGTACATCCAAGAGGTATAGCGATATTAGTTGTACGTACGGCGCTGGGATGCATTGCCGATATGAAACAACCGACGGTACTTGGCAACAGTGCGCCTCGCACAGTTAATCCCATGCTCTACCAGTAGTTTCGATAGTTTTTCATCAGACAAAGGACGCTGCTTCTCTTCCTGAGAAATAATTTTTAACAACACCTCTTTAACAGTGTCTGAAGAGATGTCATCGCCACTACTCGTCACATAACCGTGTGTAAAAAAAGAACGCAAAGCAATCAAACCTCGCGGACAATCAATGTATTTGTTTGAAATAGCACGAGCAATCGTTGATTCGTGCAGCTCAAGCTCTTCTGCTATCGATTTCATCGTCATCGGCTGCAGATGCCCCTCAAGACTGCTAAGGAAATTCTTCTGTTTCTCTATAAGGACTGCTGCAATACGGTACAACGTATCATTGCGCTGGTCAATGTTGCGCAGTAACCACTTGCCAGAAGCAATCTTCTGCTTGATATACTCCTTGGTCTGCTCAGGGATATCAGGGTTTTTTAATAGCCTCAAATACTTCCTGTTTAAACGGATTGCTGGAATAGCATCGTTGTTGACTTCAATACGCAACCCACCACCCTCTTCCAACTCTACCGTAATATCTGCAGTGATATACTGCGGCACTGCCAAAGCATACTCTGTACCAGGAGCAAGGTTCAGCAGCGCGATGTCCTTTTCAATCGCCTCACGAATCTGGGCAAGCGTGCATCGCAACCCTTTTTTAATCAGAGGAATACGGTTATGTAACAGATCGTCGTAATGCCGTGCCACAATGGCATACGCCAAGAACTCCTCCTTGCCCAGACAACGCAGTTGGATTAAGAGACTCTCATGCACATCATGAGCACCAACACCATAAGGTTCAAAAGTTTGGATTTTTTCAAGAGCAAATCTTAAATCATCTCTATCGACTTCATTTAGCAAAGAGATCTCTTCCAACGGAGTCGTCAAGAAACCTTTTTCATCCAAATGACCAATGATCAGTTCTGCCGCACGTAAAAGAGGCCGCTCCTCAAACGTCTCCCACGCTTGCCGCATCAAAAAGTCATAAATTGAAACTCTATCTGGAACAGAACTTTCCAAATAATTGCGCCGCTTCTCTTCTTCCTCCCTCGAAGAAAAAGGACGAGAAAAATCGCGTGCCATCTCGTTGTGGTAGTCGTCAAATTCCGCATCAAGCTGCTTCAACACCTCAAAATTACTATCGTCGATGACAATCTCCTCCTCAGAACGCTCTCCAACAGCGTCAGCCTCCCCATTCTCACTCTCCACACGACTCAAATCTTGATCGTCAGAACGACTCTCCTCTTCCAACTCCAACAAAGGATTCTCCCGCAACTCAGCATCAATCATCGCAGATAACTCCAACACAGGCACCTGCAATAAGTGTATCGCCTGCTGCATCTGCGGTGACATAATCAAGCGCTGTGTTTGCTTTAAACTCTGTACTTGCTCATGACCTAAATGCAAAGAAAGTTGACGCCGATCCATAAGCCCCCCACACAACAAACCCGCCTAACCGCATTATAGTAAATATTTATTTTACGTCCAGCAGCTATTTGCTCCCATAGCGCTTTGGATAAAAAGCATTAATGCGACATAGTAGGTATGCGACAAAAAGCCGGCCAAGCCCCTGTAGTTTAGCAGTGTTGCAAATAAAATGTTTTGTTTTGCCCCTCCAGGGGAGGCAAAACTGCCTAACAACAGAGGCCTTCGGCCTGCTTTTAGCAAATGGTCTTCGAGATGATAACAACCAAGCAATTACGTGAGTGGAATGATTTAGGATTGTTTCCCAACGAGACAGAAGATGAAGCAGCATTTGTCAAAAGAGTACGCGACTGTCTCTATTGTTCAAACCAGTTTGAAGAATATGCAAGCAGCCTACCTCTAGTCCTAAGGGCAAAACGCATATCAAAGATACAAATGTCCCCTGCCCTTGCGCTATTGCAAAAGGAATACGGCATCTACCCCGATTGGATGATCGCCGTTTTTTCAAACAAAGGACTTGCCTCCTGGCATGGGGGGAGATTTTGTCTCCACGAGCTCAAAGAACATCATGCACTCCTTCCCATCGTCCAAGTACGGAGAGAGCTTGCAAAAGGGAAGCACTACCTGACAATCTATAGCCTCAAAGAGATCCTCGCCCACGAAGGCGTTCACCTATGTCGCATGGCATTCACTGGCACGCGTTACGAAGAAACGCTTGCCTATTTCGTCTCCACATCACGCATACGCAAATGGCTAGGCCCCCTTTTTACCTCTCCGATAGAAGCTATGATCTTTGTCGCTCTTGTCTTTGTTGGGCTCATAGCGCAAGGATGGACGCTGCTGTCTGGCCACCTTGAATACTACCCTATTGCCATGTGGATACAGCTCTTTCCTCTTGCCCTTATTGCCTGGGGAGGAGTGCGTTTAGCCAGCCGGTATCGCAAGCTAAAAAAGTGTCTAAACAACCTCTGCGGTATTTTTCGGAACAAGAAACATTCTCAACACATCCTATACCGCTTAAGCGACGCAGAGATCGACCTCTTTGCCAAACGTTCCCCTGGGGAAATTGTCGAATACGCCAAAGAGAAGAAATGCTTTTCTTTGCGCTGGCAACTCATCTGGCAAGCTTACTTCAGCAGAAGCAAACAATGAACGGATACCAAAGTGTTGTGACAAGTGGATCGATCAAACAACTCCACTCTTTGCTTCTCCTTTCACAATACTCATCTTTTTTTGTCGTATGCGACCGCAATACAGCCTCTTTCCTTCCCCATATCAGACACCCATTAATCTCCTTAGGACACCCCGTGCATACCTTTGTCCTTCCTACAGGAGAAGAAGCAAAGACCATCGACTCTGCAATCGACTGCTGGAACGCCATGACACAAGAAGGAGTCGACCGCTCCTCCTGTTTGATTGCATTAGGAGGGGGTGTCGTCACAGACCTCGCCGGCTTTGTCGCCGCCACCTACATGCGTGGGATCGCCCTCATCAACGTTCCTACAACACTACTAGGGATGGTTGATGCCGCTATCGGAGGGAAGACAGCGATCGACCACGCGGGCAACAAAAATCTCATCGGCTCTTTCAAAAACCCCAAACTCATCTTGATTGACTCCTCCCTCCTCTCCTCATTGCCAGCGAGAGAGATCGCCTCGGGACTAGCAGAGGTCATTAAAGCAGCTGTTATCGCCAGTCCAATCTTCTTTGACAACCTAACTCAACACGCAAGTAAAATTCTTGCCTTACAAGAACCTTGGCTTACTCAAACAATTCAACAAGCGATCGAAATCAAAGAAGAAATCGTTGCTAATGATTACCTGGACAAAGGGAACCGTGCTCTCCTCAACTTCGGCCACACCTTTGCCCACGCAATAGAAAGCACAACACACTACACAATGTTTACACATGGAGAAGCCGTTGCAATAGGGATGTGCTGCGCAGCAAACCTCAGCAACCTCTTAGGATATGCTACAGAGCATTTTCTCCACTCGATCGAAACAATGTGCAACCAATACGGCTTGCCAACACTCCTACCCCCCTTGGACTCCGACAAGATCATCGAAAAAATGTACAAAGACAAAAAAAACAGAGGAGAAAAGATCACTCTCGTCCTCGGAGAAAACATCGGCAAACTATTTGTTGCACAAGGTGTGGATGAACAAGCCATCAAACAAGTGCTCCAGCAACGAACAATGAGCACAACCAGCTATGGTCAGACATTGATAAAATCCGTTTACAAATAGGATTTACATGCGCTATGAGTGTGTGCATTGTTGTTATACAATATACAATTGCTTTACAGGTATGCCATGTATCTTACTACGAGAAAGCGAACGATTCACTGCTGTACTGCCTTAGTCGCGATTTTCCTTTGTTTTTTTCTGACAGCGTGTGAAACGTATATGGCGATCGTGACAGAGGTCACTGAAGCGGAGGCGAATCAGATCATTGTCTATCTAGCAGGGCACGGGATCACAGCACAGAAGACGGCAGCAACATCAGGAGGTCCAGCGGGTGGTGGTGATGGACCACCAATGTGGAACATCCAAGTAGAAAAGAAAAAGATAACGGAAGCCCTTTCCATGCTCAGTGCGGTAGGTCTGCCAAAACCAAAAGAGCGAGGGCTCCTCGACATCTTCACTGGATCCACCCTTGTCCCCTCTGAACAAGAGCAGAACATCCGCTACCAAGCAGGCTTGGGCGACCAGATATCCAACATCATCAACCAGATCGACGGTGTTCTCTCTTCCCATGTTATCCTAAGCCTCCCCTCCAGCGACTCTACTAACAGGGAAACAACAGCATCCGTCTACGTCAAGCACCAAGGGGCGATTGAGGATCCTAACACCCATATCGCCACAAAAGTCAAACGCCTTGTCTCTAGTGCCGTGCCCGCTCTCGACTACGATGATGTCACTGTCGTCATGGACAGATCTTCCTTCTCCGATATAACAACCTCCCCTTTCGAATCTTCTACTCTCGAAGAGGCAAAACACTATGTACGGATCGCAGGGATTGTCATCGGAACAGAGTCCATCTCTCTCTTCCGCTGGTTCTTTTTCTCCGTACTGATACTATTTTTTATCGCCCTTGTGCTTCTCGCTTGGATAATATGGAAAACCTTCCCTATACTGACCTCTACAGGGGGTGCCGCAGCCCTCTTCTCCTTGAAGCCTCTTATCATCACTTCCCACCAAAAAGAAGAAAAGGAGGAGTTGCAAGAAGAAATACAGAGCGACAAGAGAGAGAAAAAGCAGGGACTCACACCGGAGGAATTGGCCTTAGAAGAGGAGGAGGAAGAAGAGGAAGAGGAAGAGGGGGAAGAATAGGTTATGGAAAAAGGGGAGAAGGGAGCCGCTTTAACCGCCGCTTTACTACAACAGGCACATGGTAAGGTCGATGAGGCCCTTTTGGAGTGCCTTCCTACCAATGACAGAAAAGCGATCGCTATCTGCCTGTCAATCTCATCAACGCCTTCAAACTTCTTAGCTCGACGTAATCAAACAATTACAGCAATAGACACCTCTTGGTTTGCTCTTTTGTTAAAACAGTGGCCACAAAGCCTACATCCCGTTGTCCTGGGCTGCCTACCAAAAAAGAAGGCAAAAGAGTTGACAAAACAAGAAGGGCTCTCTATTAAACCGTCCCAGCTTGCTCCCATTGCCAAAGCCTACTTCACCTCTCTTATTTTTTCTCCTATGTTAAGCGGCTACAGCCCTCCAGTAGAAGTACTCTCTCAAGGGAAATTTGCCATCCTCCTCAAGGCCGGCAAAAAAGCCCTTGTTAAAATAGTAGAATTCCTTGCTATGAACGATGTCGCACAGGAGATGAAAAAGGTCGTCGATAAAGAGGTATGGCAAAAGCTATCGACCATCATACAAGGGGCAAAAGAAGACTTTTTTCGTCTTTGTATGCAGAGAAAAAGCAAACTCTCATTAGAACCTCTTAACCTCAAAAAGTGGCAAGGGGATAACGATGCATTAGTCGAACAGCTACTAGAAAGGGGATTCCAGAGGCTGGGCATCGCCCTATCGCAAGAACACCCCTCATTCCTTTGGAAGATCTCCCGTACTCTTGATCAAGCAACAGGAGAAAAATTGCTCAACTATTCCTCCCACGCCAAAAGTTATGCAAAGAAACCCGGCCTAATCGACACCGCCGGTAAAGACCTCCTATTTGTCGTCAACTGGATGGAGCAAGGCGGATGAAACTATTTAGCTTAATCAAAGGGGACAAACTCCATATCTCGCGCGGGCAGACAATCATCCCTGCCAAAGAAGCGGAGACCCTCCTCGATGCCAAAGAAACCTTAGACCGCATTATCGAAGAAGCAGAACAATACCGCCAGGAGGTGGCAATAGAATGCGAGAAGATTAAAGAAGCAGCGGAACGAGAAGGGTTTGACGAAGGGCTCAAGCGCTGGACAGAACAGCTCTTTTCACTAGAACAAGAAGCGCATATCATTAAAAAAGAGATGGAGAAAATCGTAGTACCCCTTGTCATAACGGCAGCGAAGAAAGTCGTCGGTAGAGAGCTGAAGATAAACCCCGACATCTTCATCGACATCCTCAGCCAGGCTCTAAAAGCTGTATCCCAAAACAAACGCATTATCCTATACGTCAACAAAAAGGAGCTTGATCTCGTCGACAAAAACAAGCCGCGCCTGCGTCAACTGTTTGATTACGTAGAAAGCTTCTCCGTACAATCTAAAGACGACGTCGAGCCTCAACAATGCATCATTGAGACAGAAGGAGGGATCATCTACGTCGAACTGGAAAAACAATGGAAAGCACTCGAGACTGTCTTCCGTACCATGTTAAAAGAAGAGAAAGAACCGCCGGGCGATGAAGAAGAATAACAATACGATCTATACCTTGCGCATACTGGAAAAAGAAGCGATGGCAATTGCTGCAAGGCAGCCCAAAGCCCTCTCCAAAGTACGCTGTTGGAATTTGCTCAGCTTCCCCTACAAAGGCATCCTATTCGCCCTGGTCATCACCTGCTTCTTTCTCCTGCTGCCACAACAGCTCCTATCACAAACCCTCCCCGGCCCCGCTAACGACCCTCTTGCCCACGATGTGACACCACCCCTCGCTGCGCAAGCATCTATCCTAGCATTCCTCGCCCTGCTACCTTTCCTTTTCATGATGCTCACCTCCTACGTCAAAACAGTGATCGTCCTCTCCCTATTGCGCAATGCTTTAGGCGTTCAGCAAGCCCCTCCCAACCAAGTCGTCAACGGTATCGCTATTATCCTCGCCATCTATATCATGTTCCCCACAGGCCTTGCTATGTTTCAAGAGGGAGAAGAAGCATTGAAATCGGATATCCCTGAACAGCTAATATCACAAAAGACAGCCGTATACCTCGTACGTGTCATCGACGCAAGTAAGCAACCTCTACAACGCTTCTTAGAAAAAAACTCCAGCCAAAAGCACATAACAGGATTTCATAAGCTTGCCGTAAGCGTCTTCCCAGAACCGTACAAAACCGAGCTCACTTCCTCCGACTTTATCATCATTATACCCGCCTTTATCACCACACAAATCAAAGATGCCTTTGAAATAGGTGTGCTCATCTACCTCCCCTTCTTCGTCGTCGACCTCGTCGTATCCAACATCTTACTTGCCATGGGCATGATGATGCTCTCCCCTATGACCATCGCACTACCACTCAAACTCCTCCTCGTCGTCATGCTCGATGGATGGACCGTACTCATCCAAGGACTTGTCTTAACATTTCAACGGTGAAATATTGTAATCGCAAAGGAGGCCGAGCGTGTTCAAAGGCCACATCATCCAACTCTCCTACGAAGCTCTCATGCTCATCATGCTGCTCTCCGGGCCACCCGTCCTCGTGAGTATGGTCTTCGGCCTCGTTGTCGCTATCTTCCAAGCCGCAACACAAATCCAAGAACAAACACTCTCTTTCACAGTTAAACTCGTCGCCGTCATACTCTCCCTCATTATGCTAGGTGGATGGCTCGGAGGTCTCATCTTGCAGTTCGCTACAACCATTTTCTACAACTTCTACCGATGGCAAGTATGATCAGCAGCAACATCCTCCCCGAGATCATCGCCAAAATGCCCCTGATCCCCTTCCTCTCCATCTTCCTCCTCACCTTTGCAAGGATCGCTCCCATCGCCGCCCTAGCTCCCTTCCTCGCAGCAAAAATCATGCCCGCACCCGTCAAAGTAGGGCTTTCTGTCCTCCTCGCCGGTATTTTCCTGCCATACGTCATCGCCCTCAGCACCACACAACTACAATTTGACGCACGCTTTGTTCTACTGGCACTCAAAGAGATCTTTGTCGGCTTTATCATCGGCTTCCTAGCAACGATCCCATTCAACGTTGCCGCTTCATCAGGAGTCATCATCGACTTCCAACGCGGAGCATCAAGCTTGATGGTACAAGACCCCGCTCTACAAAACCAAGTGTCGCCGCTAGGGATCTTGTACAACTACACCGCTATCGTACTCTTTTTCGAACTCGGCGGACTCTTCATCTTCTTCCAACTCATCACTCTTTCCTACACGGCTCTTCCCCCCGACAAATTCATCAACTCCCAATTTTTCATGCATACAAACCCCTTTTGGGTGCTAAGTATCGATATCCTCAACTACATACAAACCCTCGCTGTACAGCTCGCAGGGCCATCACTCCTCGTCGTACTCATGACAGAAACCTTCCTAGGCCTATGCAATAGGCTTGCTCCACAAGTGCAAATCACCTTCCTCGGCATGTCTCTCAAATCCGTCGCAGGCATCGCTATCCTTGTTATCGCATGGAGTTTTATCCTCAAGGAGATGGGGAGAGACTCCATCTCTTGGTTCCAAAACACCATACACGATATCATCCCCCTTTTCGGCCTGTAACGAACGTTGTTGCTAAATAACCACTATGATATGCTTTTCCTTTTTGCTAGGGAACGCGCCATGAAATTATTATTATCAAAACCACGCGGATTCTGCGCAGGCGTAGTACGTGCGATTGACACGGTAGAGCGCGCCCTGGAGCTATGGGGAGCACCGATCTACGTCAAGCACGAGATTGTTCACAACAGGCACGTTGTAGAAAAGTTATGCAAAAAAGGGGCTATCTTCATCGAAGACCTGAGTGAAGTACCGGAAAGGTCTCGGCTGATCTACTCCGCCCACGGGGTCTCTCCCGCCGTGCGCGAACAGGCAAAAGCAAGGAACCTGTTTGAAATCGATGCAACGTGCGGCCTCGTCACCCGCGTACATTCTGCCGTCAAGCGCTACGCTTTACGAGGGTACAAAATCATTCTTGTCGGCCACAAAAACCATGTAGAGATCATTGGCACAGCAGGCGAAGCCCCTGAGGCAACAACCATCGTTGAAACAGTAAAAGACGTTTACAACCTTCCCTTTTCTGCCGAAGACAAACTCTTCTATATCACGCAGACAACATTGAGCATCGACGATGTCCAAGGGATAACAGAAGCGTTAAAGCAACGCTATCCCCACGTAGAAACGCTGCCAAGCTCCTCGATCTGCTATGCAACAACCAACCGCCAAGTTGCTTTGAAACAGATCACCGAAGAGACAGATCTCGTCCTCGTTGTCGGTGACCCACAAAGCTCTAACTCCAACAGGCTCAAAGAAGTAGCCCTCAATCGCGGCGTCCCAGCATACCTCATTAATAACCAAGACGAGATCAAACCACACTGGTTACAAGGGGTCAATAGCATCGGCTTAACAGCAGGAGCATCCACCCCTGAAAACGTCGTACAACAGTGCATTGAACGGCTAATGGCGTTAGGAGTTGAAACCGTCGAAGACGTTGTCTACGTCGAAGAAGAAGTCATCTTCGGCCTGCCCAAACAAGTTGCCCACGCCTAACGGTCTTAATCGACAATTCACCACCACAGAGCCACTGGAATCGTAATTGGCCAAGGGATACGGGAAGCTCCTTGATCAATTACGAAAAAACCGTGGTCCTTATCGGTAGACCGCGCCATCGTATTGGCGCCTCGCATGGTCCTTTAGACCAGATCTTTTATTCTACGTTTACCTAGGCCTGCACTTTGGG
>JAFITR010000059.1 GCA_017116025.1 Simkania negevensis | reverse complement strand
CCTTCGGGCCTTTTTAGACAAAGGAGTGTCAGCGACAAACTGCGGATTTAAGAAGTTAACCATTACGTCTTTGTTGCAGGATTTCCAGTAGTGCGACAAAAGATGGAGGCTCATCCAATAAGGACTTTTTCTAGTCTTTTTATTTTATGCTCTTTACCTGGATCATTCGGAACCCTTCTTCTTGCCAACTCTGCTTGAACTTGTGCAATGCGCCTTGTTACTATAACGCCAGTATAATCAACCCATGAATGCTTTAGGCAAAAAGCAATTCGCTTCTCTTGCGAAACTTCTCCTAAACAACAATTTCTGAATGCCAACAAAAATCTTTCTCCCCCTTGTAATGTCTCATCAGAGGCGTTTTTTATAGCAAAAGCATCTGTCACAATCTCTCTCCGTAGAGAAAAGGCTGCCCCCGCCACGAATTGCACAGCCATTGTTAATAGCATGTTATAAAATAAATTGTAAGAGGAGGACTCATTATACAGGTTAAAAATAGCGAGTGCACTTGCAGAAATAGCCCTGACTAACTCAACTTTAAAGAGATCGTTATTTTTAATAACAATTAATTGACGCGTTACTAACCAATCAACAACATCTTGATCACGTGTAAAGAGATCTGGCTCTACTGAAATCGTTGCTGCACCCCCACGAAACTTATTTGTTCCTTTAGATTGACAAAACTCTGCACAAGAAGCTCTAACGATGGCTAAGTCATTTCTAATTCCCATGTTCTTAATGAGTTGTTCCACATCCCTGCTGATTAGCAGGCACCGCGACTCTGCTGCTGCTTCTTCGTACCGCGAATCATTATTATCTATGATCTCGGGGTAAGGACCAGGTGTTGACAGATTTGCCGTACGAGAAATTGTTCCATAGCTCATTACATAACTGCATACAGCGAGATACATTGTACTCACATAATTCGAAGTGTCTGACAAAATATTTCCTTTACTATTTTTGATCAAATTACAGCTTAAATACTATCAAAAAGGCCGAATCCTTACAAGGAAAAAGCCCGATGTGCACTCATGAGATGGAATAACAAAAATGACGCAAAACAGACAAAAAGGGACGACAGAGACAGATAGGAACAGCAGGGACAAGAGAAGCGCTGTCCGTTGTTGTCGATTTTGTAGTTTCGGTCTTCGATGTTGCTCGTTGAGAATCAACGGTAAAGAGCGTAACAACAAAAGCATAAAAAAGGATGCAGTCTTTGTTGTCCCTGTCTTACACTCCTCTCACGGATCTCTGTAGTTCAGTGGTGATTTATGCAACGCCTCATGAGATTACTCTGATCATTCATACCTTTTCTTTTTGACGAATTCTTCTTTTGTGATGTTGTTACCATATAGGATACGATGTCCCGCCTGCACGAGATCGGCGAGTATGGAATAGATCGCGGGGATAAGGATAAGGATAAAGAGAGTCGATACGACAACACCGAAGACGATTGACGCCACCATGGGCTTCAAAAATTGCGCTTGGAAAGAGAGGTCGAAAAGGACAGGGGCGAGGCCACATGCTGTCGTCACTGTAGTCAAGAAGATGGGTCTTAAACGGCGCTGTACTGCTTGGATAAGGGCATCGTTCCAAGAGGCATTCTCTTCACGGATGATCCGGTTGATACAATCGACAAGGACAATCGAATCGTTAACAGCGATACCCGTCAAAGCGACAACGCCAAAAACACTCATGAGGCTAAATTGCATTCCCATGATTAGATGTCCAATAAGGACACCGATGAAGCTAAATGGGAGGGACATAAGGATCATCAGGGGCTGTGTATAGGAGCGGAACATTGTGGCCAAGACAAGATATAGAGCGAATATTGCAGGGATATAGGCGTGCATCATGCTGCTCATCGCATCGTCACCTTCCTTTTTTTTCCCAGAAAACGCCCAGAAGACACCGGGATAATTGTCCGACACTTGAGAAAGGAACTCTCGTTCGATCAAAGCCAACACCTCTGTATCGGTAACACCTACAGAATCATCGACATCCGCTGTCACAACAATACTGCGTTCACCGTTGACGCGGACAATTTCTGCCGGATCATATTCGACGGAGATATCAGCAACCTGTCCTACTGTCATACCGTTGACGAGGTGTAGCTGTTCAAGCTGTGACAAGCTCGTGCGGTCCTGGTGTATCGCACGCAGATAGACCGCCACCTCATCTTCGTCCCTGTAAAAGGCATCTATTTTTGCTCCGAAGTAGGTTTGAGACAACGTTGAAAAGAGCATTTCTTCTGTAACGGGGGTATTGCGATAGCCATCCTTGACTTTAACTCTGACAGACAACGCTCCCTGTTTGTCGCTTGTAGAGAGATCAACAACACCTTTGACCTGACGTAAATATTGGACAAAGCTCTCTTTGGCCTCTTTCAACATCAGCAGATCGTGCGAGACAAGGTGCACCTCAATCGCTGCCGCTTCTCCTCCCCGTGTAAGGTCTTCAAAAGAAAGAGAGAGAACATTGGGAATAGAGGGCGTCATAGCGCGCCAGCTGTCGACAAACTGCTGGCCCGACACCTTACGCCCCGCGCCAGCCTCCAAAAGCTCGACAAACAGATCACCCTTGTTTCTGTTGACAAGGACGAAGAAATCTTTGACAGGGGTTATCCCGTCCGCGCTGCGATAGTGTCCTGCAGCGGCAGTCAACCCCGTCTCCAGATTTTTAACAGCATCTTCAATCACCTCGCGCGGCGTTCCCTCCTGGAATTCAACAACAGCACGGTAGTAGATGGAATCGAGGCGGGGGAAGATCGACGTCTTGATAATGCCTGCGGGGATAAAGCCAAGGACAAAAACGGCAACAGCAACAAAGGCAACAATTGCTGCATAACGGTGGCGTATACAGAACGTCACTGTAGGGAGTATAAAAAAGGTATAGACGAGCTCCAACAGACGGTTACACATACGGTTTAGCTTACGAAACCATCGGCTGAACGGAGATAGGATCAGATCGATGACGCGTACCAACCCCTTTTTGTCTTCTCCACTGCTATAAGCAAGATGAACAGGGAGGATAACAACCGATTCGAACAGAGAAAACAACAACGCAGAGATGACCACCAGAGGCATGACACGAATGACCTTACCCATCGTACCGACGACGAAGAAGAGGGGAAAGAAAGCGATCACAGTCGTCAACACCATAGCAACAACGGGCCAGCCCAGCTCTTCCAAAGCCTTTGCGGCAGCCTCTTTGGGCGGCATTCCTTTGGTTCTGTTGGCGTGAAAACCTTCGGATATGACGATCGCATCGTCGACGATAATCCCCGTTGTCACCAGCAGGCCAAAGAGGGAGATCATGTTGAGCGAGTCGCCAGTAAACCGCATAACGACAAAGGTCCCTATGATGGAAAAAGCCATGCCCATCACTGCCCACAACGCTACTTCCCATTCTAAAAAAAGGGTAAGAATAATGACGATTAAGACAATGCCCTGTAAAGCATTGCGCATGATGAGGTTGATCCGTTCTTCGACAAGAACGGACAGGTCAAAGGTCGCAGCCATATGGATCGAATCAGCAAATGGAGACATCTCCTGCACATATCGCTTTACAGCGGAGCAGACGTTGACGATATCTTCCTTTTCCGACCCGCTAATCATCAACAATACTGCCGGCATACCATTGTAGTAAGAGAGAGGCCCCTCCTCCACAAAGCCGTTGTTGATATTCTCATACCCTACCAGCTCAGCAAGCGTCTGGTACTCTCCATCGGCAAAACGGATCGGTATGGCGGCAAACTCCTGAACACTCCTCTTCCTCTCTGTGCTCTTGATACGGAGATGGCCATACCCAGACTGCACACTACCCGCCTCAACCTCAAGATCGTAAGCCCTGATTGCCGCAGCAAGGCTCTCTACCGTGACTCCTTTGGCATGCAGCTGTTCTGGCGAAAACGACAAGGTAAGTTCGTAGGATTCCCCTCCTATTAACTGAATTCGAGAAGCAATGCCTTTGTTGAAGAGGTCGGATTTAACAAAGTTCGCCGCTTTACGCAACTCCCAACGCGCCACTCCTTTGCCATATACAGAGAGCCAGATCGCTTCGTGGCTAGCCTTTGCAATGACAACAGAAGGCCTCTCTGCATCTCGGGGCAGCTTATACAACCGCTCCTCTATCGCATTCTGGATATCATCCTTGACTTTATCGATGTCGAACGCCTCATCAACCTTAACCACCATCTTGGCATAGCTGTCGTAAGCAGTCGAACGAATCTCTTTTATCCCATCGATATACTGTATCCCAGGCTGCAAGACCTGGATGACACCACGATCCACCTGCCCTGCTGACGCCGCCCTCTGCATAGGGACCGTGATCTCTATCTCGCTGATAGCAATCTCAGGGATCAACGCACGCTGCTGAGACATGCCAGAGATTACCCCCAAGACAATCACCGTAAACATGATCAAGTTCACTGTCACGGGATGGCGAAAGAGCCATGCTATCCATCTTGAGTGTATCACGTACTACCGACTTTAATACGTATGGGCATGCCTTCGTGGGCATTAGGAAGTTGGTGTGTGATGATAAGGAGCGCACTTTTTTCTGTTGGTATTTCGACAATCAGGCCCAAATCTGTTTCAAGCAAAGGATTGACATTGTGAAGGGTTTTAAGAGGATAGGTATCTTGTGGATCGGGCTCTTCAACATCGACATAAAAAATCCTGTTGTGCTCTTGGACGGCATGACGAGGGACGACAAAAGTAGCGTCGATATAAGCAAGCGTGACATTCACCTTGCAATACATCCCAGGCTTGAGCTCATCAGATTCTAACGGTCTTTGAGCCTCGTCAAAGATGTTCCTCCTAGCGAAAAGAAAAGGTAGAGACCTCGAAGGGGTGTGAATAAGCTGCCCAATAGCCTTTAAATAGCCTCCTTGAAAAATTTTTTGATAGCCGCTGTTGACAAGGTGGATATCGACTTCTCTACACATCCCTTCACCATCGAGCATGCCTCCTTGGTAAAGCCAACGAAAATAGGAGTCGGGGAGTGTAACAGCCACCTCTATTTCATCAACGGCTTCTACAACAGCAAGAGGCGCACCAGCGAGAACCTCTTGGCCCACATAAGCAGATACTTCCGATACTGCAACGGGGAAGTCGACAACAATCGTCGCCTTCTCCCTGACATAAACAAGGTCCTCTTTCTGCTTTTCAAGCAGTTGCCTCTGATATCGATAAGAAGCAATCGCATTCTCTATATTCAAAATAGAGGAGAAAAGCTGATCAAGTGCATTTCTCGCACTCTCAACACCATTCAACGCCCGTAGATAGAGAAGGTTTTTGCTGTCCAACAACAAGCGAGCGTCTAAATAGTTCGATTCAGAAACAATCTTCTCCTCAAATAGTTTTTCCGTGCGATTGAAGAGACTCTTCTGCACCTCATATACACCCTCTTCCTTTTCCTCTGATTGTTCTGCTAAAGACAACTGCCTCTTTGTTGTAACAAGTTGCGAAGCGAGGAGCTGAGCTACGGCCCCATCCCTTTGATATGCCAAGTCCAACTGGGCAATATTGCCGTCAATCTGGGCAATCTTATAATCGTAAGGCTCTCTCTCCAGCTGGTACAAGGTCGTTCCTGCCGGCAGGTAGGCTCCAGGGAAAAGAGCTGCTGTATCCGCTATCTTCCCAGAGAAGGGGGCGATCAGATGGAGGGTTCTAGCAGAGCGTGCCGTACCATATAAAGAAACTTGCACCGGGTGACGCCCTCTCATCACAAGGGCGCCTGTCACCTCGTACGCTGTTGCAGCAACAGGAATTTTCTTTGGCTCTGGACGAAAAATAACGAGAAGCCAAATAACAACAATAGCAAGAAGCAGTACCACACAGGCTGCCAGGAGATAAACACCGCGCCCCGCAAAGCCTTTTAAATTCATCGCATTACTCGATCAGAGGTTCCCGCGGCCCTTCGTATTCGCTTCGCGATCTTCGCGTTTATATTCATTGCTCACTTACCTGTAAATAGTTGTTCGGTTTTTAGCGGGAATTGCTACCCGATCAATATCGTTACCGGTGGCGTGTATGAGGCCGTAATATGACAAGAGCAGCGAGTACTTTGCTTCGTTATAGCCTGTGCGCGCCTTGGTTAAATTATCAATCGTAGTACGGTATTCTAATAGAGTGATCACTCCTAACTGCTGACGCTGCTCCGCCTGTTCTATCGCCTGCTGAGCCAAAGCAAAAGCAGCTTCTGTAGAGAAAAGCGAGGCAAAAGAGCGTTCGATCGCGTAGAATTGTTTGCGGACATCAACCTTCATCGTATCAACATCATTTTCATACTGCCTCAACGCAGCAGCCTTCTGCCTCCGCGAAGCTCCTATGCGTTGCTCTCTTCCCATTCCATCAAACAGCTGCCACTGCAACGCACCGGTAATACTCCATTCGTAAGAGTGGTTAAAAGGCTGATCACTCCCCAAGGTTCTGCCAAATTTCGAGGAAGAGTAGTCTCCTTCCAAAACGACTGTCGGAAAATATTTTGCCCACGCCATAGAAAGCTGCTCTTTCGACAAATGTAACGCATTTGCCGCCTTCTGCAAACTCGGACTTGTGGCCATCGCCACACCCTCCCAAGCAGAATAATCCTGGGAGGTAAAGAGCATACCAAAGTCGGGAAAAAGACTGCTGTCGCCAGCCTCGTGCCAAATAGACTCTGTAGAGAGAGGGAAGGGATCGTTCTGCTCACTGCTACTCTCGATACGCCGCGTTAACTTCTCCTTTAAACCCGCAGGAGTGATCGTAGAGATCTCCGTGGAAAGCTGCGTTTGTTCAAATAGCGTGATTCCTATGCCAAGTAGCTGTGCCAATACGTCCTTATCGTTGTCCAGCTGCTCGACCGCTTTATAATACGGGATCATTGCATTTGCAACCACCGCCTTGGAGTCGTTGAGGTCAAAAAGAGTGCCCTCCCCCACGTCGTATTTGCGCTTCGTTTCATGCGTCATCTTTTCTAACAGAGCAATGTGCTCTTTTTCCGTAGCGACGATCTCTCCATCGAGAACGACCTTGTAGTAGAGCGCTCGAACGTTAAAAAGAAGATCGTTCAACGCTTTGGCATACTCAATCTTCACCCCTTTATAATCGAGATTAGCAACTTTCACAGCGTAATACAGGTCTGTTGAAAAGAGTGCCTGCTTCAACGCAAGCCGGCTAGAGTAGAAGGCAGTAGAAGAGACCAACAAGGTAGAAAGTAAGGGCGGCTCCTCAAACGTGCTTGCCGTATAGGAAAACGATAGCTCAGGGAACCACTTTGCCACCACAGCACGTCGGTCATACCCCCCTTTAGCAACCAATTCCTTCATCGCTCCCAAAGCTTTGTTGTTCTCCAACGCCCACTCGATCGCATCATCCAAACTCAGCTGGTGAGGATGAGCAGAGACAAAAGAAGGAGAAAAGAAGAGAGCAGCGCATACAACAGCGATGATCATGCACTGCCACTTCAGACCACTGTTGTTTTTTTTAACACGAAGAGCGTGAAGGAAGCCATAAAAACCTATTCGTCTTTGGCGCATCGAAAGCCCGTGTATTGATTGTATTCGTCGGCATCCATCGCCGTACGGTAGGTCGTTGTCGATGTAGGCTGCGAGCTCAAATAGGAGCCTCCTCGTACAACACGAAGAGGTGTAAGAGAATATCTGGTAGGATTGTTATTGCCCTTCCCACTCACAGCAATATCCTGGTACCAATAGGGCGAATAAGGCGTCGAAGTCCACTCCTGAACGTTGCCGCTCATATCCCATAAAGCAAGCTGTGATGTCGCAGGGTTGTTCGGCAATGCTTGTTTAGAGAAAATATGTCCGTAGCTGCCCACAGGCTTAAGCCCCCGGCTTTCAACATTGGCCAAAGCAGGATTGAACACCACGCCATACGGATAAGGAAAACCTGAGCCCCCCTTGGCAGCGCGCTCCCATTCGACTTCAGAAGGGATTTTTTTGCCTGCCCAAGCAGCATAAGCCTCGGCGTCATGGTAAGTCACATTGACAACAGGAACACCTTCGCTACCTTTAGGAAAAGAGCCGTATGGCCAGTCAGGCGGAGGAGAATAACCCGTGGCATCAACAAAACGCTGATACTGAGCATTAGTCACTTCACTGCGATCGATGTAAAAACCTGGCATCTCCACCATAACAGCAGGAGCTTCTACCGTAGGAATAAAAGAGCTGTTAAACCTGTTTTTCAACAACAGCTGTGCAATCGTACTAGGAGCAAGAGGTGCTTGTCCGATGAGCATAGGCACCTTCAAGTCTGAAACGGTAGCAGCAACATCGGTGCCGAGGAAAAATTTCCCCGGAGGAAAATAAACCATCTCCATCTTCCTGTCCATCTCAAACAGATAGGGGGATGAAAGGATAAAAACTCCTCCATCGCCATATATCGTGTCGACCATCTCCCAGGGGATCACCAAACGCTGGCCATCTTTAGCCAAGCGTACAGAAAAAGAAGTAGAAACAAGGCGCGCAAAAGGCAGCGGCCTGTCCAACCCTACCCCCTTAAGATAGCCTTGGAGGCCACCGTCGACCTGAATTTTTTTAATGTCGGACGTCCTGATAGAAAAATCCTTCCACCCACGCGTCAGATGAATTCGATAGTCATCAACCATAAAAGGGAAGCGGTCACCGTTCTTCAACCGCATGCTGAGGAA
>JAFITR010000058.1 GCA_017116025.1 Simkania negevensis | reverse complement strand
ATTTAGAAAAAGTTAAACATTTGGAAACGTGCTGGTTAAAAATCGAACTCACGTTGAATAAGCCTTTGAGCAAGTTCTAAGGCACTTGCCCCTTCACTCATTCGCCTCCCCTACTTTTTTTGCGACTATTAAGATACGATCACTTTTATTTTCGACAAACTTTGACCCATCAACATTACAGCGTTTAACGACCTTAAAACCATTTTGTTGAAGCATCTCTTGAAGCTGTTTTATCGTATAAACTTGTAAAGTTTGACCACTTTTAGAGTTTTTTGCTGTTCCCCTCCCTTTCTGCTTATAGGAAGTGGTATAGGAGGCAAGGGTTCCGTTATCATCTATCGTGCTGTATTGAATGGTACGGGCTTGCGTATTGCTTGTTGTTACTAAGTAGTCGATTGTCAACGAGGTAATATTGTCCTCTTTCGCTAGAAAGGTAAGATTAAAAATATCGAAAATATATAGACCTCCCTTATGGAGGTTACCGTTTATGTTCCGCATAGCTTTTTCAAAATCATTCTTTGTGAGGTGCCCCACAGCATTGAATATTGTGAGGGCCGCATCGAATTTTCCGACTTGTGCAGTACGTACGTCGCCTTGGAGGAGCTTCACACCTACTTTTTCTTTCTTGGCCCTGCCGCGAGCAATCTTCAACATATTTGCATTGAAATCTGAACCTGTTACCTCATAGCCACATTTCGCAAACCAGAAAACTTGAGAGCCTGTTCCACAAGTAAGGTCAAGAAGTGTCTCTACGTGGTATTTTTGCAGAAGGCCTTCTATCGTTCGATTAATTACTGCTGACTTTTCCTCATTAAACTCGTCGTAATGCTTTGCGTCTTTATTGTAGTGCGATGATTTAGCACTTTGATGTTGTAAACTTCCCATTATTTACCTTCCAGATATATTGAGAACAATGGCCTTTCCTGGAGTTATTATTTAACGTGAGTTTTGAGTTTATGTGATTGAAAGAGAGGGCGTAACGCAAAAGTTTAATGATAAAAATCCACCTGATGATCTAAAAGGGTTATTTCCAAAAAACACCTACTAGACACCAGGAGGATAAAATGGACATAGTCGAGCTGTTCTGTAAAGTCGATGATTTTTGCAAGGAATTCGAGCCCCAAATGAACGCTTATCAGATAGATCACGGTAAATCATCGAGAGGTCCACAGTCAAGTCTATCGTTAAGTGAAATGATGACTATTGTCATTTATTTCCATCAATCGGACTATCGCACTTTTAAACATTTTTATTTAATACGTGTTTGCGAGAATTTAAATCATTACTTTCCTGATCTAGTTAGTTACAGTTACTTTGTATCCTTAATGTCCCAGTTAATATTTCCGCTGCATTGTTATCTTCATACCCGTTTGGGAGACGTTACAGGGATTGCCTTTATTGATTCCACCCCAATCGTCGTCTGCCACAATAGACGAATCCATTCCCACAAGGTTTTTAAGGGGATCGCTAAGAGAGGAAAAAGTTCAACTGGTTGGTTTTTTGGATTTAAGGTCCACATCATCATCAATGATAAAGGTGAACTATTAGCATTTCAATTTTCTCCTGGCAATACCGACGATAGAATACCTGTGCCAAATATGACACAAAATCTCTTTGGCAGGCTTTTTGGTGACAAAGGGTACATATCTAAAAAGCTGTTTACAGACCTATATGAACGAGGTTTACAGTTAATTACAAAACTCAAGAAAAACATGAAGAATCAATTAATGCCTATTGCAGACAAAGTGCTACTGCGAAAAAGATCCCTAATAGAAACGGTAAACGATCAGTTAAAAAACATTTCGCAGATAGAACACAGCAGGCATCGCAGTCCTTTTAACTTCTTTGTCAATTTATACAGTGCGCTCATAGCATATTCTCACCAAGAAAAGAAACCATCGCTAAATCTGACGAAAAACGATCTAAAGGCTTTGGCTATAAAAACATAAACTCAAAACTCACGTTATTTAATTTTGCATGTGTTCGATGAGTTTGTCCGTGATTTTATCTTCCAGCTCTCTGCTGAAGAAGATATGTCCCATGCCCTTGACGAGCTCCAAGCGAGCAGCTGGAATCTCTCGACTCATCGATATCGCAAAACGCGGCAAAGCAGCTCTCTCTTGTTCACCGTGGATAATCAACGTTGGAATTTTTATCTGGCCTAAAATGCCTTTTCTTTCGTGTGAGCTATCCATTAAACGAGCCATCACTTTCTCGTGGTGGTTACCTGCTTGCAGTGTTTCCTTTGGCGAATGCGTGATCATCTCTGAGAGATAATGGCGAGCAATGTTTTCATCCATAGGGACTGTACCATGCAGATAGCGATAAACCTCAAGAAAACCACGGGTATGCTCTTCGATATCTTCTGAATCCTTACGAGCAAGGTAAACCTTCCAGGTTTGATCCATAATGCTCTGCTCTTCCTCAGTAAGGCTTTTTATCGTCTCCTCTGTTTCTCCAATTGGAGCAGAACCAATGGGGCAAATGGTTATGACTCTAGTCGGATAATCAATCGCTAATTGTTGGCAAATATGACCACCCATGGAATGTCCAACAAAATGCGCTTTTTCAATTCGAAGAGCATCTAAGATCGCTATCACGTCTCCAGTGAGGTCCTGTAGATTATAGATTGTATCTGGAGGGCTCTGTGTTGAACGGCCTATGTCACGATGATCAAATCGAACAACAAAGAAGCCTGCATCTGCAAGAATCTGGCAAAAGCGTTCACTCCAACACCAAGCACCTTCCATAGCACCTGAAATCAAAACAGAAGCTGGATCTAATGCATTTCCAAGTGTTTCTACATACAAGGTGTGTTGCTTACTCTGTATGCGATGTGAATCAAATAATTTCATGTCTTTTGACTCCAAAATATGAGTTTCTCCAAAGATGGTCGTAAAAGCGCAAAGAAATAGGGGTAAAAACAACAATAATCCGTATAGCCGCTCTTGATTCCGGCCATAGTTGAATGTGTGCGTAACCGATAATTTCAACGCCTCGATACAAGACAAAGTGGGTATGATCTGGTTGGCTCCTGTGGTAATAAAATCAGGTTAAAACTCTTTGCGAAGGGAGACCTTTCTGAAGTGGCTGACCAGCTGTTCTATGCAGTTGTTCTAAGATTTTTTTTGCACCTCTTTCCAACGATCTAGCAGTATGTGACGATCTATTTCTGAAGACAAGGGGCGGACAATAGCGGGAAGGTAGTTCGTTGCAACCTCAATAACGGTCGATGTTGTTGTTTTTACACTGTTCTTCAGTGTATGTTTTTGCGAAAAACGTTCACGATTTCCAATGAACGATGTCCAACGTAGCAACAGTTCCCTAGCGCAATAACCTATTGTAACAATTACACGAGAAGTGATTTCAACAACTTCGCACCCTCTTTTTAGGTACGAGGTTGTTGAAACTCTGCAATCCAATTCATCGCATCGCTCCTCAGATAGCGTTATAGAGATTTTATCATTCCTACATGCTGCTCTGCTCATGCATTGACACATACATGAATCTAACGCCCAAACTGGGCCATCTGAGCCAGGAAACAAAATCTTCGCTTGTTCGCCTTTCCGTACGGATTGCTTGAGTGTATCGATTAATTCTTCTGATGCGTTCCAAGAACATTTTTGGACTTCCTTATGAGTAGTCCTTTTATTTTCAGAAGCAATTTGTGTGAATCTGGTTTGCATCGATCCTTTGGCATCGTACTTGTAAAATAGAAAGCCAGGTCGACGCAAATCAGCAACGACGGATTGCACATGCGATAATGAGTCGCGAATAGCATCAGCAAAAAGTGCTCGAATGTTGTCGACTCTTCCTCCTGACGATGAGGGCCAGCAATCAAGACGTTCTGCTCTTAAACGATCAGGAACGGTGTTAGACAATTTGTTGGCTTGTTCTTGAACAATTCTTTCCATTGACTGAGAAGTAAATAGATTTTGAGCTGTTACAGAGTTGCTTAACTCCATGCTGTTTAGCCTTTTTTTACAATCACCAACAAGCGATTACATTCTTCGTAGTTTATAATTGGAAATATTGCAAACTAAACCTTGCAATGCTTCAATTTCTTTTTTTCACAATTATTAATTCGTAGTTTATAATTGGGAATATTGTAAACCAAACCTTAGAATACTTCAATTGTTTTTTAATCAAAAGAATGACCGTAAAAGGAGGTTTAAGAAGGAATCCTCCTTAAAGCTCCTTTTCTATATATAGTTTTTTATTTGAAACATTGAATAGTATTACACGAATTAAAAAAAAATTGAGTAGTGGTCAAGCCGTTGCTCTATGGTATACTTATTTATTGTCATCCCCCCTCACACCCCTTAAAAAAAGGATACGTCTGTGACAAGATTATGGATTCGTGCAGAAGTCAAACCATTTGAAAAGAGAACCCCTCTTATTCCCAATCACGCAAAGCTTTTGATCGAGGCTGGTATTACTGTAACGATAGAAAAGTCAAAGGGAAGGATCTACACTGATGATGATTATGCAGAAGCCGGTTGTCAATTAGCAGAAGCTCAAAGCTGGCAAGACTCTTCAAAAGAAACCTATGTCATGGGGATCAAAGAACTACCTGACGAAGATTTTCCTCTACACCATAAACATATCTATTTTGCACACGTCTATAAAGGGCAAAGTGATTCAAAAAAAATTTTAGCACGTTTTCAAAAAGGAGAAGGGATTCTCTATGACCTTGAGTATCTGAAATGTGAAAAAGGCAAACGAGTAACGACGTTTGGTTTTTGGTCAGGGATGGCGGGTGCAGCAGTCACTCTACTCTCCTGGTGTCAAAAGGTAAAAGGTTATGAGGGGCCTTACAAAGTCGCCCCTTTCTATGCGAATGTTGCTTTACTCTATGCAGATTTAAAAAAAGAACTCAATGACATTCAAGAAAAGCCCAAAGCTTTAATTATCGGATACAAAGGACGTTGTGGCAAGGGAGCTGCGGCACTTTTGAACGATATGCAGATAACCCCTGTCTTATGGGGGAGAGAAAACACCGGAGAAAATAAATCGTTTCAAAAAATACTAGATTTCGACCTTCTTTTTAACTGTGTTTTTGTCGACCATAAAATAGAACCTTTTCTGACGTCTAGCGTGTTAGAAAATAATAGAAAACTAAGCTTTATTAATGATATTAGCTGTGATCCAACAAGTTCATTTAACCCTTTACCACTTTATGATTCTATCACGACTTTCGATAAGCCATCTGTGAAAATTAATGGAGGAAAGTGTCCCATTGATTTGATCGCCATTGATCATTTGCCAACATTCCTTCCAAAAGAGAGCAGTGACGACTTTTCCGCACAGCTTTTTCCATTTTTACTACAATTGGATGGGAATGAAATGGAAGATTCTGTATGGAATAGATCAGAGGGGATATACCGTCTTCAAACCTCTTTGAATGGTAAAGCTAATGACGCACTTATGGCTACGTTATGAAAGCAAAAATCTTGAAAAAAGAACGCCACTGACTCCTGAGCATGCTGCAAAGTTATTGGAAGAGGGTTTTTCTATTACAGTAGAGGAATCACCGGACCGTATTTTTTCAGATGACGAATACAAACGTGTTGGATGCCATCTGTCTAAGAAAAATTCATGGCCGACAGCACCTTTGGACGCGTTTATTTTAGGAATCAAAGAGCTTGCCATAGATTCTTTTCCTCTAGAGCACAACCATGTTTATTTTGCACATATTTACAAAGGGCAAGAAGGAGCAGACCAACTCTTTCAAAGATTTCAAAAGGGGGGAGGCGTTCTTTACGACCTTGAATATCTGGTTGATTCGTCACAAGAACGCATTGTTAGCTTTGGTTATTGGTCAGGTTTTGCCGGTGCAGCGCTTTCACTTCTTTATTGGTGCCACAAACAAGCAGCGAATGAAAACGCGTTTCACCCTCCCCTGTTTTATGGAAATGAAGAATCCTTTCTTGATGAGATGAGAGAGCTGGCATCGCAAAATCGCGTTAAACCTTCCGTTTTGATCATCGGAGCTAAAGGCCGTTGCGGAAGAGGTGTTGCTTCTCTTCTGGAAAAGTTTGAAATTGAAGCTGTTAAATGGGACAAAGAAGAAACGCAAGGTCATGGCCCTTTCAGAGAAATCTTAAACTACGACATTCTTTTTAATTGTGTGAATGTAAATAAAAAAGCAGAGCCCTTCTTAACGTGGGATCTGATCAAAGAAAACAGCAAGCTCTCTCTTATCGTAGATATCAGCTGTGAAAATACACTCATTCACAACTCATTACCTATCTACGAATATCTAACAAGTTTTGCCAACCCCTGTCACAGAATTACCGGGGGAGATCACCCCATTGATCTCATCGCCATCGATCATCTGCCCTCTTTTTTTCCTAACGAAAGTTCATCGAGTTTCTCAGATCAACTTTTCCCTTATTTAAAGCAGTTAAAAGAAAAAAATAACAATGGGACTCCATGGAAAAGGGCAGAGACTATTTTTCGCGAAAAATCGATTCAATCGATCGGTCAAGAGATGTAAACGAGCGATGAATATAAACGAGCGATGAATATAAACGCGAAGAGCGCGAAGGAAGCGAAGAGAATCAACAATCCCTATCACAAACTCTTCTCTCTGTATGCTAGCTTCCTGTAATTTGTTGTTCTAACCATGCAAAGGAAGCCTCTATAACATCAGGCCTTTTCCTAACATAATGATCCATATCAGAAACTCGAAGATAAGTGACCGGAACATCAGCTCGTTTAGCTTTTTCTACAAACAGATCTGAGGAATCGATGATCGTATCAAGGGCACCGCTTACCACTAAATAAGGCTTGATGATTTTTTCATAAGAAGGTTTTGGAAAGCTAAGAGCATCTGCATGATACATATGAGTCATGTTTAAAAAGAATTCATTAGGATTTGGATTTGCAAGCATTGAGTCCATAAGGGAATCATAGTTGTTCCTTGATCCGATCATCTCCAAACAGCTTGAACACTCTGAAAGCTTTATATCGTGAGGGCATTCAGGATTCATCAGAATTAAATTCTGAAGAAACCCCCAAAGTTCTTCACGCCAAGACCAATCTCCAGCGCCAGACCAATTTACAGTCGCAGTAGTAACATGAGCATACTCCGCTGAAAGTAAGGTGACGATAGCGCCTCCTTCAGAAACTCCTATAAAAATAAATTCTCCATTCCATCCTTCAATTGGATTTGCCAAAAGATGTTTAACAATCAGGCGATGATCTTCCAAACGTTGAGATCGGGTATAATGTTTTATCCACTCTTCAGCATTTACCTCTCTTCCGTCGATTCCCCACTGCTCAACAGTCAAAACAGCAGCACCCACATCTAAACATTCTTGCAAAAAGTAGCGATGGAAATGGATAATGCTACTTACATTACTTTTGTCAGATGATCCTTCACAAAGAACAACAATCGGAAATTGATTATTTTGAGGTTTAGTTAAATAGTAAACAAGATCTGGGGTATCTACTTCATGGCGAAAAATCGTAAAACGTGAAGAGCTGGGAATCTCATAGATTGGAAGTTTTTCAGAATATTTGTAAGGCGTAATTTCTTCCCCGGCAGCCCATGCAACGCTAGAAAAAAGGAGAAGCGCCAAAATTACAGATTTCAATATTTTGCGCATATCTAACTTTGCCTATAATAACTAATTATCTTAACTTATTTTTGAAGAAGGTCAACGATCGTCTCTTACTTCCTCTTTCCTCAGAAAAAGACCTAACGTTTCTTGATAATGAGAAACTCTCTCTTCAAGTTCTTTGAAAGGCAAGGGAGAGGGAGGAATCAACATTCTTAGAAACATCGATATTTTTCCCCAAGTTTCCTCTTCTTCTTTTTTTATAATAATCAAGTGAGCATGGTAGAGGGGTTGTGTTTGTCCTGCAATTTCCCCCGTTTTATCGAAAAAATGAATGACCGTCCGATCACCAAACTCTTTTTTAGCCCACATCGCAACTTTTTTAGCTAAAGTAAGCGTAGCTGTGTACTGGCTTTCTTCAAGTTCCAAAAAGTTTTTTGCTGGTTTTTCAGGTGAAGGAACGAGCAAAAAATGCATTTGCTCTCCACCGGTGTTAACTGGCGCATAATTATACAATAATGAAATATTATCCTGACTTTCCTGAGATCTTTGTGTGTAAATTAATTGATTCCGAATCACATTTTCTTGGGTAAGCGCACCAGAACCACTCTTTTCTTTAGTTTTTTGAAGAAATCGATTTAAACCAGTCCAAAAAACCATTTGTTCACGAAGATCTTTTTCTGAAGGGGGTGAAGCAGGAAAGGTAGTGCGGTACAATACTTGCGCCTGCTTCCAAACGCTATAAATTTTTCGAACAATTGAATTATTCAAATACCATGGTAGAGAGGAATAGGGAACGATCTGTAATTCTAGAGGTTTATTGAACAAAATTTTAGAATAACAAAGGAAACCTGTGTATCCTTTTTTTGCAAAATGCTCTTTTGCAACAGATCTTATTGCCCAAATAGCAGAAAAGTGTTGTTCATCAACGTTTTCTATAGAGAAGTTATCGCATAGCACAATATCGACAGCCCCATAAGATAGAGGAGCAAGGGATAGTTGCAGTTTTACATCCGTATTTTCCTCAACTATTCTATAGAACGAGTCAGAAACATGAGTATCTGTACCTGCTGCGAACAAAAAACTAATAGCCATAAAACAACCTAAAATAACGTGAGTTCGATTTTTAACCAGCACGTTTCCAAATG
>JAFITR010000057.1 GCA_017116025.1 Simkania negevensis | reverse complement strand
TCCCTGTTGTCCCTGTTGTCCCTTTTGCGTCACTTTGTTATTCAGGTTAATCATGGTCCTTTTAGGATGGAGAGTGCGATCTGTATGGATGAGGGTGTTGGTTTACGACGATGTTTTTCCATCAAGCTTTTGTAGTGGTATGAACGTACGATCAACTGCCTTAGAGTGTAGTCATCAGGGATAGGGAAGCGCGGATCTTCAGCACGCACCTTTTCTTTAATGATACGCAAGGCTCTATCGAGGAGCTTTTTGTTTGACGGAGCGAGGTCGATCATAATATTTCCCCACAGCTTACCCATGAGTGCCATCGCAGCATTAGAAACGTGATTAAGAAGATGTTTAAGGAGGAGTGTAGAGATCAGCTGCATAGGATCTTTTTCATTGGGCAATTGAATAGGGATAGCATGTTCGAATAGTCCAAGTAGCTCATTGCTTTCTGCATCGAGGGGTTGAGTGTGCAGAAAAAGGATGCTCACATTTGCCCCTTCTTTTTTGAGAAGAGCGGCCTGTTGTACCAGTTCTTTTCTATAGTGTGGAAGATCTAACTCATGAGTGACAACAATAACGGCATTTCCCACACCTTTAGCTCTGGAGATAAACGAGTCCCATCTTTTATCGCATTGTGCAACCATCAGCTCCTGTACTTCTTCCTTCTCTTGATCAATAAGAGGTCGTCCGAGAAGTTGCTCCCACGCCTTGCTGTTGGTCTTGCTGCCAAGAAGGTATGCCCGGAACTCCGCTCTCCCCTTTCCCTTTTCTCTTGCCACACGTGGTGGTTGCAAGGAGAAGGTGGGTGGCAGCTCTGTCGTGTCGGTCATGATCTCTCTAAGGACGCTTTTGGTGCCTAGGTAGGTGACACACCCTCGTCCATGATCGGCAGCGAGGACGTTACAGACTATACGTATGAGTGTAGCGATGGCATCGAAATGGGCAGGCAAACGTTGTAGAGCGTGTTGATATTGTTGAATCAGTTGAGAAGGGGGTGTGTCGATCTGGTGTTGCAGTTTTTGCATAACACAGTAGAAGACACTACCTAAAGCAAGGAGGGAGGCGTTCGCTGCTTGTAGGCGGGTCGATCCTGTGATCGCTTGTGGTCCGACATCGATCACGACAATAGAAGCGTTTGTTTTTTGACACAAGATATCGGCAGCAGCAAGCCTTTGTGTTGTATTGCAAAGAAGTAGAACACGCGCGCCAGCTTCTTCTGCTGCGGTAGCGGCGCCGAAATTGTATCGCGCTACGCCACTGGCAGAGATGAGGAGAAAGAGGTCATTGCAACAAGGGGTCTGCTTTTGTGCTATTTGATAGCCGGCATCGAAGGAGTCCTCTTGCCCCTCTTCTGCTCTGACAAACGCCTTTGGCCCTCCTGCCATAAGGGCAATGATACGCTCGCCAATCTCTCCTCTGCAGTACTCTCTCCATTTTGCAACAAGGATCTGAGCCACTCTTCCGCTCGATCCTGCACCGACGAGGAAGACCCTACCTCCCTGTTCGAAAGTCTTTACTACTTCTTCCAAAAGAAAAGCGAGGCTTTGTTGTCCTTGATCTAACAGCTTTTTTGCTGCCTCCGTGTCGACACTATGGAGGATGTTCAATCCTGCAACGATATCTTTTCGCAACACTTTATCGATCTCCATCGTCAGTGGGTGACGCTCTTCTGTCGTCAGTTCCTGACAGCATGCAATGTTTTCGTAACGTTTTTTAAAAGAGCTCGATGGAACGGGTAGGGTAAGGAGACGTTGCAAAGAAGGATAGCGGCACGCCAACAGTTTGTCTTGTACAGCAGAAGTTGTAGGAAACTGTCCGGCGATGTTAATGATCAATGGTTCTGCATCGGCAAAAGCCGCGATAAAAGAAGGGGCTGCTTTGATTTGTTCGACAAAGCTGTCGGCATACTCGTCCTGAAACACACCTCCATGGAGATATAGGGTTGCGGAAGTGGTGTGCAGCTCATTTTGTACAGAAGCAACGAGAGCAGCAAGGTGATGAGCATTCTCTTTGACAATCGCCTGAGAAATACCATCACCCAGACGCGCACAACGGAAGAGGATAGGAACCAAAGAGGCAATGTTAGCAATCTCTTCAGAGGCAAAAAGGGATGCCTTTGCCATCTTATTCAGCTTTTTTCTGCCCCACAAGGCAGTGATCTCTTTAGTCAAGGCTGTTCTCTCACCTTGTTGTGCTAGCGCTGCTGCACGCACCGCTTGCCTACCCATGTAGAATGCACTACCCTCGTCGCCAACCAGAGGACCCAGCCCTCCAAAACGTACAATGTTGCCATTCTTCTTTCCTATACAGATTGACCCCGTGCCACTAATGAGCAAAACCCCTTCATTTTCAATAATGGAAACGAGCAGGTCAGAGTCTGAGGTAGCAACGATCTTGTTTTTGGCAAACCCTATCGTGCAGAAGAGTCTATGCAAAGCCTCTTTCTTTTCTGCCGAACCCGCTCCTGCAAACCCTCCGACAACAGCAGCACGTTCAACAGCAACACCTGATTTTTCAACCAACTCTGTGATAATAGAAGCAGCGTTGTTGAAGGAAAGGGTCATGACGTTGCAGCCCCTGCCCCGCAAAAACTGTTGTCTCTCAACGACAGGTCCAATGGGGAGAAGGTGGCCGGCAACATTCAACACCTGCAGATGGGTTTTGGAGCCCCCCCCATCAAGGCAAAAAATATAGTCTATATCGGCAAAAAACGAAGAATCAAGCAAACCAATCACAGCAATTTCCGCTACCTTTCCTATTCTCTTTGCGTTTATATTCATCGCCCGTTTACCTGTACAGTTATTTATTCATTTTTAACCTTCTGCGCTTGTAACTATTCAGACACCCCTCCTTCGTCGGGGTAGCTAAATAGTTGCGTCAATGAAGGTGTTTGCTGGCATGGCATTGACAAAAACAACTCCTTCCATCCCCTGCATAGCAGGTTCGGCATTACCAACGAACTGCACGACATCATTGTACTGTCTTCTTAATGTCGCCGCAGAGATTCTATTAAAAGGCCCTGAATGATCTTGCGACGGGACTGCTGGAGCGCATTGACTTGGGAAGCAGCTGGTGAATGCTTTCTCCATACCATCAATCCCCTCGCCTTCTACAGGGATCACCATCGTCGCCTCCGACAGATCAAAGGAACTCCACACATTCCTACACCCCCACACCTCAAGAGAGCTGCTTCCTTTGTAGTCTTGTAAAGCGCAAGCAACAAGCTGACACACTCTATGGTGTGTTGCCGGCCCTTTGCCCTTGGCGTCCATAGTGATCGTCATCACATCAGGTTGTACACGTTCGAGCAGGCGTCTGACACCATCGACATCGTCCGCAATCTTGGTTGAGTCGGTATAAAATGCCGAACGAAGGTGGGATACATGCGACAGAGGCAAACCTGCAATCTCCCACAAGCTTTCTGCCTCGACCTCACGGATGTTGCGTTTAAGAAGAAGAGGATCTTCTACAGCAGCTTCTGCCTCCTCATGCGCTTTTTTAATGGGCAGCAGGGGTGAGATCGCTGCCATGGCGGTATGATCGTCGGAGTGGTAGGCGTTAGCGAAGAGTCTAAGCAGCTCTCGATAGCTCTTCTTTTGGAGAGGAGCAGCTGTTTTGTGATAAGCGGTGAGGATCTCGTCAACAAAAACATCGGTGACGCCGTTAGTTCCTGATGTAGCATAGGCAACGAAGTTTTGATGGTGCGAGAGCAGATGTCCTATGATGGGATAGTAGGCGAGCATGATGTCGTCGTGGTGAGGTGCAACATGCAACAAAGTCAACCCTTTCGCCTTCTTAAAATCCTGCCACCTTGCCAATGCGGCAAAAGGGGCTGCTAACTCCTGGTTTACGTTTGTTTCTTTTTGCTTAAACATCAGATTGCTATCACACCCCTACCTCTACACTCTCTTCCTGTTCAGAGGCTACACTATCCAAAACTAAACGTGAGGAAAGGGAAGAGAGCGAAGAGAGGGAAGAGCTGCTCGCTGCCGGTCTACCCATACAGCAGATGGTAAAGCTTACTGTGGTGCCAAAGACAAGCCACCACGGCCAGGCGATCACCAAACCGAGCCAGCCGGGAAGCATATAGGGCTGCACAAGCAACACTGTCAATGCTCCACCGACAAGAGCAATGCATACGCTCTTGGTATTGCCTCTACGAGTAAAGAGTCCAGTGAAAAAGACACCCAAAAGGCCTGCATAAGCAAAAGCAATTGCCCCTAAAGCAAAACCAAGGATGGTGTTTTGTTTTGGATCGTAAATAAAGATAGAAAAAAGGGCAAAAGCAATCAAAGCCAACCCCATAGCTGCTACAGAGAGGCGTGGAGCAAGCTGGCCTGTACCAAACTCCTCCGTCTTCTTCCCTCTCATCGCTTTTAAAGGACGTATCACATCGGTAAGGAAGCTGCTGGCCATCGCGTTAATAGCAGAATCTAGTGAGCCCATCGCTACAGCAAAGAGACCGGCAACCGCTAGGCCCGATAGCCCACGCGGCAGGTATTTGATCAAAAATTGTGGGTATACAGGGTCTATATCGTTAAAGATGGCAGCAGCTCCACCCATCACTTCTGGACTGCTGAATACAAAAAGCAGCAACCCTACCGCCATGAAGAGGAAGACGATAACGATCGACAAGAAGTTAGAAAAAATCAACGAGAGTGATCCCCTCCACCATGATTTGCAGGTGAGGATGCGTTGGATCGCATCATGGTCGACGCCATAGCTGGCGATGTTCATAAAGACGATCGCAAAACAGCCCGTCCACAGTGTGTAGGGCGAAGAGAGGTTGAGCTCTGTATGGACGAGAGAAAGCTTGCCTCCATCTCCGTAGGAGCTACGAGAGTTAGAAAGGAAGGAGAATATCTCGCCAATACTTAATGGGATCGTATGAAGGAGGAGGAATATTGTGAGGAGCACGGTGCCGACGACAACAGTGATCTGAAGAACGTCTGTCCAAATAACGGCTTTGATGCCTCCCGATAGAGTGTATAAGGTGCCGACACCGCCAACGATGAATGTGGTGAAAATAAGCGCCTGCTTGCTGTCGATGCTGCTACCAAAGAAAAGAAATGAGATGGCCAGGGCAGCGATGAACAAACGCGCTCCCGAAGCGAGGAGCCTGCCAAAGAGGAAGGCAATACCTGCCGCTAAACGCGCCCCTCTACCAAACCTTTTTTCTAAAAAACCGTATATCGTCACCGTATTTAAACGAAAAAAAACGGGGATAAAGAAAATAGCAATGATGAAGACGGCAATCACCCCGCCAATGTTGAGGATAAGATACGACAGATCCGATCTGTACGCCTCTTGGGGCGCTCCAATGAAGGTAGCGGCAGAAAGCGCTGTAGCAATAACAGAGAGAGCAACAGCCCACATCGGCATTGCACGGTCAGCCAAAAAAAAAGATTTGTCGTTTTTGCTCCTCTTAGAAAAAAATGAACCGATGAGAAGGACAAGGACAAAATAGGCAACAATCACTCCCCAGTCTAAGTAGGTAAAACGCTGTTCAGTAAGCTGTATCGCGTCCATAACCTGCCTTTCGTAAGATTTGCGGGGTCCCGAGCATTATTATGGACATCATCTTTTTCTCACAGCCAAATCTGGATTTCGATTATATAAAAAAGAAATGTAACTACTCAGCTCCCTGCTGCAGGTCTTCAGCCTGCATTATTTAGGTTGCCATACCCAGCGCGTTGTCCTGGAAAGGAAGAGAACAGTATGAGTGATCCACTCGGAGGTGCAGAAAGCATACCTGATCCCCTACTCCCTACCAGATCGACAACACCCAAAAAAGTAACAACAGAGCTTAGCGCACAAGCGATGGAGAAGGTGCAACAAGCTTGCAACAAGTTACAAGAAACCTTGCAAGAGACTCCTTCAAAACTCCCTACACGAGAGGAGTTTCTTCAACATGTCCGAACTCTAACAGAAGAAGAACCTGAAGATCTCCAACAACACGCTACGCATATTGCCGAGCAGATCTTTCACCAGGTTTTTCCTTCTGAAGCAGAACACGCCCGCGAAGTCGACCAGATGATGCGCGACGTAGGGATGCTTGCAGCAGGCAGGAACATTGCTGAACTACAGCACACCAGCGAAAAAAATGTTCCACACCACTCCCTAGGGATTTTAGAAGCACTCTTCTCAAAAGCAGAACGGATGGTTGGCAACGACCCTATGAGCCGGCTAGAGAAAAAAATTGCTTACTGCCAAACGATCGCCGAACAAACAGAAAATAAGATGAGGCCCAACACAAACCTCGGTGTTGTCGATACAAGAAACGTCCTAGAATATACACTCAAGTTTGACATGGTTCCTACAGGAATTGCAGGCCTTACCAACGACCCTGTCGCTACCTCGTGGGGACCAAAGTTCTTCGCAAAGTCAATCTCTAACCTAAAAGCTCTTGGGGAAGCTGGAGGCAGCTTTTTTCAACAACTTATACGATTATCCCTTTCAATTTTAAACCTCGTTTTCCCTATCACAGCAATAATAAAAAAAATCCGAAAAGAGGAGGTCGATATCGAGGAGCTAATCCCTATTGCCAACTTCTTCTTTAGGATCTCTAAGGCGATGAAGAACCATGACAAGGCTCTCTCTGAGCTGGCCCAAACCGGTATTGGAGCCCTATCAGTCGAGCTCTATAATCTTGTTGGTCGATCAATAGACTTTGTAGCAACCCATCTTTGCATGCTCCTCTTCCTCGACGGCAGGAACTTCATCAACGGCCTCATCGGCTTTACCTCATCATTCTATCGGCTCGTTGCAGGCTTTGTGAAAGCTCCCTATAACGCATACAAACGGTGGGAAGACCGCTGCGAGATTGTTACCGCAAAAACGATGGATTGCCCTGCTGGCCATCGGATGATCAAGTTCCAAGCGCTGGAGCTATCCGAGACGACAGCTAGAGCCAAAGGGACGCTCAATGCACGTTTTTTTGAGATCAGAAGTTCCCTTGAAAACGCCTACAATGCACGCTATGACAAGACGAAAGCAGAGACAGAAGCCAACACGGCCGCTCTTGACAAAGCGATAGCCATGCTCGAAAAAGTCTTGCTTGAAGAAGTCAAGCTGGGAAGAGAGAACGAACATGGCCGCTGCGTCCACAACACCAATGAGGTGCCCGAAGGGCTTAATCCCTTCAACCTGATGGAAAATCTTAGAGAAAACAGCAAAAGATTGATTCCCGAATTAGGATCAGCCGAGAACTACAATCTTCAAATGTGTCTGGAAATGCAGATGATCTCTTTTATTCAAAAGATAACCAACGAAATCAAACCTCCACCTACAGCAGAAGAGGTCTATGCCATCACAATAGCTCTTGTCGACAAATGGACCAAAGCTGTCGATCAAAAAAATGTTGATCAATGGAAAGGAGAAGCAACTCCTGATGACAAAATTGCCCGCTATGCTGCCTATCTCAATAGTTGCTTTGAAAACGTCTCTATGGGGATGATCGAAGCGAAACGTGCCACCCTTCGCCTCGCACAAAGCGTCGCGATGAAAGAAGGTCACCCACTTAAATTGGGCGCCATCTCCGGAAAAGGCAGCCTGATTGAACTCCTCCACACACGGGCATCAGGAGGAGGCTTTTTTCGCGACAGAGCTCCGGAACAGTTATTGAAACGTTTTACTAGAGGACCAAAACCGCTTTCGGAATACGACACCAAGGATCCCACTGAAACCTTCACAAGCAAAGTGGGACTTGCAAACGATATGCTGGGCGCATGGTTCAAAAACATAGGCCAAGAGCTAACGAATATGGCTATCTGCTTGGGGCATGCTCTGCCTGCATGGGCAGGGCCTGTTCTTGCTGTCCTCTTCCCCCCTGTAGGGATTCCTATCGTCGTGGGCAAGATCGTCCAGTTCCTTTCGCAGACGGCAGGCCTTTCCGACATCGTCGGCTATGGCGGCAGCTTTTTCTACCTCTCGGTTAGGGCAGGCAAGGAAGCGCGCAGCGAGCTTTTACACATCGTCCACCCGATGAACGGCACAGAAGGGGCTATGCTCCTTGCTTACCTCGCACACCTCGCCTCTACTGCAATCAACACTGTTGCTTCGATGTTTCACCACCCCGCGATACTCGTAGGGAAATTTTCCCCTAGCCATGTTGGTATGCTTGTTTTTGCCGCAGCGTTAACTGCGCAACTAGCTAAATTCTGCGGAGTATTCGTCAGAGAGCTATGGAAAGGATCCAATGGTGCTCGCGCCTGTGCCATAGCATCAAAAGGTGAAGAGTATGTAAAAGCAACGACGCGTAGCAAAGCCGGCGCAGAAGAATATGGCTGGGACGAAGAACACATCTGTACAACGATCACACGCATTGACAACGAGATCGCTACCAATCCGTTAGTAGAACGACAAAGAGTGAATATTAGCACTAGTATGGTTGGGTACCTAGAACGCGCAGGCACTCAATTTTATCGTGCCCAAGGAGCGCTTCACAGCCACGAAGCACCTGAGATGGCCAGCGTATGGGAGCAAGGAGAAAGGGACCAACAGCGCAATATACCGTCGCTGTCGCGCGTTCTCTACGAAAGCGTGCTGCACCACAACAAAGAGCTAGAAAAGGATGTCTCATCAGATTTCCGGACAATCCTCAAAAACAACGCAGAGAAATACGGCCTCACGATCATCGACGAACAGTCAGACTTCTTTGGCGACATTAGCGAATACGGCAACAAACACGAAAACTACTACGACGGCCTCAACGAGCCCCTCCCTGCCATATAGCATAAAAGGGAAAAGGGACAGCAAAAAGAGCCGCTTT
>JAFITR010000056.1 GCA_017116025.1 Simkania negevensis | reverse complement strand
GTGCTAGTTAAAAATCGAACTCACGTTATTAAAGAACTTACAAGGCTGGACGCCAGCTTTCTGCCCACTGCTTGATGCGATGGCGGATAGAGCGAAAGAGCCCCTGTTGAGGAAAATCCATGTCTACCCATATCCTCTCAGCATCTTCGTTTTCTACCGTGCGCAAAGATTGAAACAACTTTTTTGCAACTATCTTAGGCTGATCAACAGGCCCCATGACGACAACTTTTTTTGCCCCTGGATAGTCTCTACCCTCAAACCCCAAAACGAGAGGATAGAGAGGGTCGTATTTTCCTGTTGAAAGTTGGCACATAGGAGAAATCACACCTTCTTCTACCGCTTCCTGTTGCAAAGGATAACCAACCATTGGCTCTATCTTTTCAACAGGGATGACTCCCTCCCGAATCAAAATCCAACGCTCCTTCTGAAAGGAGAGTACCGTGGATTCTATTCCCGTCCCTTCCTCTTCGTCCGCAAGTACAGCCAAGCGATCACCAAACTCATTCTGCACATCTTCTATCGAAAGGGCAGGGGTACGGCCTGAACGGTTTGCCGATGGGCAGACAATGGGACCACAATCGCATATTATTTGTTGAAGGATAAGACTACCGGGCATGCGAAAAGAGACGTTCTCTTTTCCTGCACGGATATAAGGAGAAACAACTGTTTTTTTTAGCGGGATTGCTAAAGTCAGAGGGCCAGGCCAAAAGGATATCAGTTCCTCAAACTTGTTTGGGAAGGTGTTTGTATATTGGCGCAAATCTGCCATATTGGCGATGAGGATGGACATAGGATTGGTAGAGGAGCGCCCTTTTAAAGCAATGAGAGTTGCTAATGCCTCTTCTGAATCAGCCTTCGCTGCAATGCCATATACTGTTTCTGTAGGCACAGCAACTACGCCACCGTCGCGCAAAATCTCCACCGCTTCAACCAATGATACTCTCATAGAATATTGGCATATTCTGTTAAAAACCCCTGCAAACGTTTTCTCAGACGAATGACCGCTTTTGTATGAATTTGTGAGACACGCGATTCACTCACGTCCAGCATCTTACCAATCTCTTTAAGCATAAGGTTTTCGTAATAGTAGAGAACAAGGACGGTCTTTTCTTGTTCAGGCAGAGCAAGGACAGCCTCTTCGAGCTGTGCCCGAAACTCTTTCTTGTCAATAATTTCAAAGCTTGTCAACGCTTTTTCGTCGGAAATTTTTTCTGCCAGGGTAATGCTTTCGGGATCGTCATTGATTTCAGCATTGAGAGGAATAAGGATCGCGGGGCGTACACGGTGGAGCAATTCATCCAGCTCTTTCACAGTGATTTTAAGATAGCGGGCCAGCTCTTCATCGCTGGGTTCTCTACCCAGTTTTTGTTGAAGATGATGTTGTGCATCAGCGATCATATTCGCCTTTTGATGGACGCTCCTGGGGACCCAATCAAGAGCGCGCATCTCATCGATAATGCCCCCCTTGATTAGCAAGATGGCATAACTTGCAAACTTATTTTTCATCTCCGGATCAAACTTCTCTACCGCTTTGACCAAGCCTATGACCCCTGAGGAATAGAGGTCGTCCATTTTGACATGCTGTGGCAACCCGCTGACAATTCTTCCTACGACAAATTTAACAAGGTGTAGGTAGCTCTCTATCAGGCGATCGCGCAGATGGATATCCTTCGCTTTCTGATACTCTTTCCAAATGGCGTTAAGCTCCTCTTTGGAGAGTCTCTTTGTTTCTTTTGTCCCCTCGTTCATACCTTCCCCGTATTACTCTTGGCTTGATACAGGAGGCGCTTCTTTTTCCTCCTGAGCGAGCTCTTCAGGCTCCTCGTCTTCATCTTTTTTTTCCTTGTCCGGCTTACCACGTACTGGCATAGCCATGATCAGATCATCAATCGCTTCAACGCCTTCTATCTTATGCTCTTGCTGCTCCTTCTTCTCATGCGTTTTTTTTTGTTTCGTCTGCATTTCATAGGTATTAATAATCCTCATGTAAATATGACGCACCACAATTTGCGACAAGATACCGACAAGCCACATCGCCGTTAAAGAGTAGAGTATCGTATTTAACCACGTTTGATGTGCAGCAAGGCTGGCAAAAAACACCAGCAGAGTACTGACAAGAGTAAAGACAAAAACAAAAACGAATATAATTCGACGATCCATCCTCTGCTACCCCAACTTTCTGTAACTATTCAGATACCCCGACGAAAGGGGGGCCGAATCGTTGCCTACAGTTATTGATTCATTGAGCCAATTCCCTCACCTGTTGGAACATCTGCGAGTTGTGCTGGGCAAGGACTCCCCTTGCTACCTGGTGCGGGTCTGCTATTTTCAATCCCGTCCCCAACTCTTTACCCGAAGATAAATAGGCAAGTCCCATCCCTGTTTTTTCACTCACATTGACAAGGATACCGTGCGAAATAGTCTCATCGAGCTTTGTAAAAATCATTCCTTTAGGTCGCATACGAGCAAATTCTTGTGCTGTGCCATAAACATCGAGATCTTTGGTCGTTGCACTTACCGTCAAAAAGATTTCCGGATCTCGAATATCGGCAAGCAGATCAAGCAAAGAATCTACCTGCTGCCATTGGTATTGATTAGTCCCTACAGTATCGACAAGAACGAGATCTCTAGAAGAGAAGAGCGCAACAGCTTCTTCTAACTCCTGTTGTGAGTTGAGCACTTTGGCGGGGATCCCCCATTCAGCGGAAAGAGAGGCTATCTGCTCTCTACTGCCTCTCTTGCTATCAAGAGAGAGAAAGGCAACACGTTTATTTAGTTCATTGGCATACATAATGGCGATTTTCATCAGTACCGTCGTCTTTCCTACCCCTGAGGGCCCTACAGCGACAGCGAACGTCGGCAAGCCTGCTCTGAGTGTAATAGGCCCTGTCACCAAGATACGCTTTGCTATCTCACCTTTGATCGCATTAATCCGTTCGGCATCCGTTCTTTTTGCTTCAGGAAGGGATTGAACACGCTGTGCCACAGCCTCTTCAATATCGATAGCGATGAGACGGCTCACTCCTTTTTGCATCAAAAAGCGGACACTACCCACCTCTTCTTTCTCTTCACTTGTGCTAATGCCTGCGGCAACACTTTTTTGTGCACGCCGCACCTCTTCACGAACAAGGCGCCGGATCTCATCCATATCAGAATGTGAAGAGGTAGGTGGGGCAACCTCTACCTGTTCTTTTGTCGTTTTTTGCTGCTCTGTAGCGAGATCTTCTTCAGTGAAACGAGCAACTAAGCGCCCTGCAATACCTCTGATAACCTGCTTGTGTTCTTCAACAGTTTCTTTTGTTGGAGCCGTTCCTGCGTCGAGCGAAGAAGGCTTCTGAGAAGACTGCCTACTCTTTTGCAAAGCCTCTTGGCTTAGGGATAGCTGATCACCCGCGCCCCCTGCTCCACCTTCCCTTTCCTTCTTCTGGGGGGTAGTATGGAGATTGCTAGCTATTTTGCTCGGCTGAGGCGCATCAGCTTTAACAGCACCCTGTTCACTAATACCTAACATTGTTTTAAGCTCCGACAGATTATCAGCAAGATCACTTTTTTGCCCACCCTCTCCTCGATTACCTCGCCTCTGCACAACCGATCTGCTCGCTGCAGAAGAGGCGTCTTCATCAATGGCAGCGGTCACCTCATACGAAGGCGTGTTGAACAACCCTTTAAACCCCTTCTCTCGAAGCTGCCTTGTCGTCAGGATAATCGCTTCGCTACCAAACTCATCGCGCGCTTTCTGCATAGCCTCTTCATCAGTGCTGCCAACAAACTTCTTAATTTTCATAACCCCTGCCATTGTTACATAAGTACTTCACTTGGCATAACCCCTAGCGAGTGTATTTCTATTTCTGGAACGATCTCTTCGTAAGAAAGCACAGGCAACCGGGGAAAGTTTCGTTCGATTAATTGCTTAAAATACATGCGGACAACGGAAGAAGTCAAGACAACAGGTTGAACACCTTGCTTCGTTGCAAGATCAACGTACTTATGCAACTCTTGAACGATCTTAGCCACCGTGGAAGGGCGCAAAACGATGTGATTACCATAATCATCTTTCTGAACGCTCTCGACAATCATCTCTTCTACCCTACTATCAAGGGTGATGGCATGGATCTTCTTATCGTCTCCAGCATACTGCTTAGAAATGCTGCGCGCCAAACCTTGACGGACGTACTCAGTCAACACATTGACATCTTTTGTCTGGCCGACATGATCTGCAAGCTTTTCTAAAATTGTTGCGATATCGCGGATAGGAACCCTCTCGTGCAACAAATTTTGCAACACTTTTCCAATCTGGCCGCAGTTGAGCTGTTGGGGAGTCAACTCCTCAATGACAGCAGAAGCAAACTCTTTGGCATTATCAATCAAACGCTGCACCTCTTGACGCGTCAAAAGCTCATGGGCATGAGCGTGTATCACTTCTGTCAAATGGGTAGCAAGCACTGACAAGGTATCGACAACGGTATAACCAAGCCTGTCAGCATTTTCTTTTTGCCCTATGGCAATCCATGTGGCAGGAAGGCCAAAAGCTGGCTCGATCGTCTGTGTCCCTTGTAAAGGCTTTTCAACATTGCCAGGATTCATCGCCAAATAGCTATCTAGATAAAGAGTGCCTTGAGCAACTTCAATGCCACGGATCTTAATGACATACTCGTTGGGGTTGAGCGCCATGTTGTCTCTGATCCGTATGGGCGGAACGACAAGACCCAACTCAGAAGCCACCTGCCGACGTATCACAGTAATACGGCCAAGAAGGTCCCCTCCTTGCGTTTCATCGACAATAGGGATCAAACCATAACCCAACTCAATCTCCATCGGATCAACAAACAGCGACTTCTCTACGCTCTCCCCCTGCTGTCTCGCTTGTGCGGGGTTGGCTTCTGTGACCGTCGCATCAAGCTGTTGCAGATCCTTTTGCGCCGCACGCCACAATACAAGAGCATAAAGAGCGATCACCGCTCCGATCGGCACCATAACAAGCATTGGCATTCCAGGAACAAAGCTGAGGATGACAATAATCATCGCTGTAACAAAAAGCACCCGCGGATTGTTAAATATCTGCCTAGAGAATGTTGCCGCGAGGTTTTCTTTAGAGGAAGCACGTGTAACGATAATACCTGCTCCTACAGAAATCAATAAGGCAGGGATTTGTGTCACCAACCCGTCGCCAATGGTAAGGACGGTATAGGTCTTTACCGCCTCCTTCCAATCCATCCCCTTCATTGCCATGCCGATAATAAAACCACCAAGAATATTGACCACTGTGATCACAATACCTGCAATTGCATCACCGCGTACAAACTTCGAAGCACCATCCATAGAGCCGTAAAAATCAGCTTCATCTGTGATCTTTTCCCGCCTGGTACGCGCCTCGTCTTCATCGATGAGGCCCGCATTAAGGTCTGCATCGATAGACATCTGCTTGCCTGGCATGGAGTCCAATGTAAAACGCGCAGCGACCTCAGCAACCCGCCCAGCACCTTTGGTAATAACAACGAAGTTGATCACCGTAAGCAGGATGAAGATAACCACTCCGACAATCTCGTTACCCCCGGTAACGAACTCTCCAAAGGTCTCTATAATCTCTCCCGCTTGCGCTTCAGAAAGAATCAGGCGCGTCGAAGCGATATTCAAACCCAAGCGGAATAGGGTCAAAAAGAGCAAGAGGGTAGGGAAAGAGTTAAACTCCAACGCTTCGTTGACGTAAAGCGTCAGCAGCAAGGTTGTCACCGCCATGACAATGCTGATGGAAAGGAAGGCATCCAAAAGGACGGGAGGCATGGGGATGATCAGGACCAAAACCATCCCCACAACGGCTACAGCCAACACAATATCGCCGTGCCGCCGTATCATCCCCATTTTATCCGCTATGAGATTTAACACCCAACCTCCTCAATGACCTTTATACAACAAGGCCACGCTACTCTGTTTTACCTAATTGTTCATTTAAACGGTAAAGATAAGCCAATACTTCTGCAACAGCATGGTAAAAATTAGGAGGTACATACATCCCCACCTCCACAGCGTGATATAAGGGCTTTGCTAAGGAAGGATTTTCTACGATAGGGATGTTATGTTCCGCAGCCAAAGCCTTGATCGCCAAAGCCATTTTCCGCGCCCCCTTAGCAACACACATCGGGGCGGCCATCGCATCCCCGTCATACTTGATCGCCACAGCATAATGGGTAGGATTTGCCACAACGACATCAGCATGTTTGACATTCGACTTCATCAAACGCTGCATAAACTCTAGCATCAACGAACGCATCCTCGACTTCACCTGCGGGTCCCCCTCCGCCTGCTTATGCTCGTCCTTAACTTCTTGCTTGGACATCTTCATCTCTCGTAAAAACTTCCACTTCTGAAAAGCAAAGTCTATTATGCCAATCACAAGAAGAAGGCAAGAGATAATCACCGCGAGGATCAAGGTAGCCCATGCCATCTCTTTTAAAATATCGCGCGGTGTCCCGTTCATCAGATTCGAAATATCAGGGGCGATATACAAGAAGAAGGAGTAACAAACAATGCAAATAATAGCGAGCTTAAGCAAGCCAAACCCTAGTTTCACTAGCGCTCTTAGGTTGAAAAATTTTTTAAACTTGCTTACATCAAAGAGGTTCAATCGATCAAGCTTAGGCTCAAGAGCCTTAAGGCTAATGACAAATTTCACCTGGACAAGGTTCAACACAAAAGCGACAACGAAGACTGCGATGAGGACAGGAGAGAGGGTCTGGATGATATAGAAGATCCCTGCTCTGAGCCAATAACGCATGCCACCTTCAGAAATAAAGGCGTAGTCAAGGTTTTGGAAAATCCCCACCATGATATTTTGGAAACGCGAATAGAAAAAAGCCCCAAAAACTGCAAAGACAAGGAAAGCACCAAGAAGAAGGAATCCGGAAGTAAGGTCCTGAGACTTCGCTACCTTCCCATCCTTACGAGCCTTCGTTAGCTTCTTCTGCGTCGGTTTCTCTGTCTTTTCCTGAAAATCCTCTGGCATACAACAAGCACAACAACTCGTTCAATAGTGCCCTGTCAGAAGTTCTTTATACTCTGGCCGCGTCAAAGCCCCGTAACGGGAGCTTTCTCACTGCCCAAAATGCTAAAGAGCTTCTGGAACAGAGCACTAAACACACTCTTCTCTCCGGTTGTAGGCAATCCCATCCTTAACCGCAACAAATATTTAAAGCATGAACCTTTTAATGCCACGCAGAAACATCTCTACAGCGAGAAGAGTTAACACTAGACCCATTAACCTCTCCACCGCAACTAACCCTCTTCTTCCAAGTAGTTTTTGCAAGATTTGAGAGGCAAGAAGAAAGATCACAAGGGGGATCCATGCAAGAAGAATAGCCAGAAGGGTGATGAGGCTATTTGGCTCCTGGGCAGCATAAACGATGATCGCCGCCAAGATTGAAGGACCCGCCACAAAAGGAACTGCAAGGGGAACAATAAAGGGTTCTTCCTTAAACAGTTCGTTTCCCTCATCCACTTTCCGTGGAAAGACCATATTCAAAGCAATAATAAAGAGGATTATCCCCCCAGAAACCTCCACTGTCGCTGTGGAAATTCCGAGAAGACGAAGCCCTCCATCTCCTACGTAATTGAAGACCAGCATAATGAAAAGAGCGATCAGCATCTCTCTAAAGATAACAGTTTTCTGCCTCTTCGCAGGGACATCTTTCAACACGGAAAGAAACATAGGAACATTTCCCACAGGGTCCATGATCAAAAAGAAGGCAAACGCCGTTGTCAAAAGGTTTTTCATACCGAGCCTTACGGATGATGAGCATCACGAGCGAAGAATTTTCACATATTTGCGTGTAAAAAGCAAAGGCAAAAAACAACTATTCAGATACCCTTCTTTCAAATACCCGGACGAAGAGGGGTATCTGAGTAGATATAAAAAACGGATAGGCTATGTTACAGAGAAATGATCCCTGTTGGTGTGGAAGCGGAAAGAAGTGGAAAAAGTGCCATTACCCGATCCATTCTTCAGGAAGTGAAAAACAGAGATTGAGAGAACAGTATTACAAGAACTATAAAATTATTTTAAAAACATCTGAGGAGATCGCAAAGATTCGGAGTGCTTGCCGCTTGGCTGCGAAGATCCTTAACGAGACGTGTAAGGTAGCCAAAAAGGGGATCACAACAGAAGAGCTGAATGCATTTGCACACCAGATGCATCTAAACGCCGATGCTGTGCCAGCACCCCTCCACTATGGAAGCCCTCCCTTTCCAAAAAGCATATGCACCTCTCTCAACGAAGTAATCTGCCACGGCATCCCTGACAACACAGAGCTCAAAGATGACGATATCCTAAACATCGATGTCACCTGCATCCTTGACGGTTTCTATGGCGATTGTAGCAAAATGGTCATGGTCGGCAACGTCAGCGAAAGGAAAAAAGCACTCGTTGACGTATCCTATCAATGCCTCATGGAGTCGATCGCTATTCTTAAACCCGGAGTCTTGTTGTGCGATATAGGAGAAGTCATCGAATCATATGCTACACAGCATGGCTGCTCCGTCGTACATCAGTTTGTCGCCCACGGAGTAGGAACATCCTTTCACGAAGCACCACAAATCCCCCACAACCGCAACCAGCTGGCCATTCCTCTTGTCCAAGGAATGACGTTCACAATCGAACCAATGATCAATGCTGGAGTCAGCGATGCGATCATCGATCCATTTGACAAATGGACGGCACGTACCGCCGATGGTGCTCCATCAGCGCAATGGGAGCACACCCTTCTCATCACCAGCAACGGATGCGAAATCCTCACCGCTTTAGACACGGTTTAGACGGATA
>JAFITR010000055.1 GCA_017116025.1 Simkania negevensis | reverse complement strand
TTGAGCGTGCCGTTTTGTAGGGTGAGGAGTCGGTCGCACTGGCGTGCGAGCTGTTCGTCGTGGGTGGCGATGATGAGCACTTTACCTTCTTTTTTTGCACATTGGATAAGTAGAGAGTGGATAGCTTCGGACGTTGCCGTGTCGAGGTTTCCTGTGGGTTCGTCGGCGAGGATGATGTCGGGGTCGTTGCATAGGGCGCGAGCGATGGCGACGCGCTGCTTTTCTCCTCCGGAGAGCAGGTGGGTTTTGTGTTCTAAGCGTCCGTTGAGTCCCATGGCATCGAGCATGGCGACGGCTCTGTTGTAGGCGGGGGTGCCTGGCCGTGTGGCAGCTCGTGCGATCCGTGCGGGCATGAGGACATTTTCTATGGCGGTATCATGTTCGATGAGGTGGAAGGACTGGAAGACGAAGCCTATATTTTCTCTGCGTATTTGAGCGGCATTGCGTGGTGTTACGCGTTGTCCATTGATCAATACCTCGCCTTCTGATGGATTCTCGAGGGTACCTAGGATATGCAGTAGGGTGGTTTTCCCTGAGCCGGAAGGGCCCATGATGGCAACAGTTTCTCCTTTTTCTACGGTAATAGAAACGCGATCAAAGAGGGGGGTGAGGGTAGGGCGTCGGAATGTTTTTGCGATATTTTTTGTTTCTAGTATAGCCATGTTATCCCTCTCCGCGCAAGATGGTTGATGGCTTCATCATGCATGCTTTGAGTGCGGGGATGAGGCCTGCTCCGAGCGATATCACTAGTGTAGCGATAAGAACGAAGGTGAGGGCGCTGCTGCTGATGGTGTCGGGGAGCTTATCGCCGAAAAAGGCGGCGTTGAATGCGTCGTGCCCTTGTATTGCACTGAGGAGAGCACCGAGGGCATCGATATGTTTGAGTGTGAAAAGGGCGCATATGGTGCCGATAGCACTGCTGACAAGGCCTGTCGCCATGCCGCAGAGACCGAAGATGGCGGCGATGTTGAATGTGCTTGCTCCCATGGCGCGCATGATACCGATCTCCTGCTTTTTGTCGTTGACGAGGAGGATGAGCATGGAGATGATGTTAGAGCATGCGACGGCGATGATGATACATGCGATGAGGGTAAAGAGGACCCTGTCGCTTTTAAGCTGTAGAACGATATCCCTGGCAAAATCGTACTCTTCAAAAGTCTCTACCTTCCAATAGGGGGCCAGCCCTTTTTCTTCGAGGGCGGCAATGACCTTCTCTTTTGCTTGTTGAACGCGGTCGGTGTGGTCGATCCAGACGTTGATGCCGTTGCCTAACTCTTTGTCTTTGTCGCTCATCGTGTCCATAAGCAGCGATGTGATGTTGTGTGTGGCGATGACGTTTTTGCTGGCAAAGGGGACGAGGCCGTGGTCGTAGAACCCTGCGATGTAGAAGGAAATACGCTGCTCTTGCATGCCTGACGGCGTAGGGGCGTAGTAGGAGAGGTAGCCTCTATCGCCCAGAAGGGCACCGTTCTCTTTTAGGCTTTTTGACAACAGCACCCCTTGTCCTACCAGAGGGTTTGAGGGAAGGTGTGCATCTTTATTTCCTAATGCATATAGCCAAGGGGGAGAGGAGGCGGGTGGTGTGTCAAAGGTGTGAGTGATGGCGGCCTCTCCGATGAGCAGGTTGGTCAGGGCCAGCACGCCATTCAGTTTCACCCCTTGGTAGATCGTATCGATAGAAAAGGCGATGTCGTCGAGAGACTCTGCCGATGGCAAAGAAGAGGCGATGATCTGTGCTGGCAGGCCGGTATCGGCGGGGAAGCGGATGGTCAGCTCGTCAAGGGAGGAGGGGAATGAGCTGCTGGCCGTGGTAATATGAGCCCCTTTCTCATCCCACGATAGCGTAGCAGCTTCACAAGAGCCGCCTATACATTTGCCGCCAGGGATAAATTCGCGCGGGCGGCCGTGAAAGGAGTAGCTGATGCTCCCCTGCCATGATCCTCGCTTTGGTAGCAAGTCAGAAGGGAGTTCCCACCCTTCTGTTGTTTTAAGGCTTGTGATGGTGAGATGGCTGAAAAGAGAGGCGATGGCCCAGCCCATCTGTTGCTTGGGCAGGAGGGGGTCGTATGAAGGGTGGTCTTCGCTTGTTGAAGCAGACGATAGGGGCAGCAGGAGCATGAGGTTGTTGATGTCGTCGATCGTAGGGGGGGCGACGATGGCGTGGAGTTGGCTGTTGCCTTCGTCAAAAGAGGTGACATATGCCCCTTGTGACAGAAAGGTTTGCGTTCCCGTCTGCTCCCACGAGGGGGCAAAACCCTGGCTGCCACGTAGCAGGCGAAGGCGCATCGTGCTCAGCCCTGATTCATAGTCCGTAGCGCGCCCTCCTTCCCCTTGTAGCGCCTCTTCGATAGAAGAAAAGGTTTCTTTGACAACGTCGTGCAGCGTTCCTTGTTCGTCTGACAAAGGGCGGGGAAAGGAGAGGGGTAGGGCTACATCTGTTAGAGGGTCGTAGGGGTTGGATAGAGAAGCAACCCTCTTCTGTCCAATCGTCTTAGTGTGGTACCCGGAAGCTTCACTCGCTTGGTCTACTTGGTAATAGTAGGAGTTATAATACTCTTCTGTCGGAGTGAGGCGTAAAGGGGCGTAGAAGGTGACGAGCCGGTCGACCCAGCCCTTTTCGATGCCGTAGGTGACCGACAAGAAGACGAGGATGAGCCAGACGACGAGCGAGATGACAAGGATGGAGAGGATAGAGATGATCGACGTGGAGAGCTGCCGCCAACGGGGAAGAAAATATTTTATAGCGACAGCAAATTCAAAAAACATGGCTGAGCCGTGGACTATTTCGTCTCTTTGAAGATGACGTGGCGGCGCAACCGTTTGTCGTATTTTTTGCGCTCAATGCGCTCCGTTGTCGTCTTCTTGTTTTTTGTCGTGTAGTAGTATTCGTCGCTCTCGGTACTCTTTAACTTAACAAATTCCCTGGCCATGGCAGCTTCCTTACATTGTAATCGCTCAAAATAGGCCAATAGCCTAACCCATCGCTACTTAAATTTTCAAGAAGGAAAAGCTATCTCCATCAGAAGGGGATACGTGTCATGGGTAGCAGGGCGAGGTCATCACCGACATTGTTGTTTTTGAGGAAGTTATGGTATCCGAGGCCGGCGATCATTGCTGCATTGTCAAGGCTTAGCCCTTGTGGTGGCCAGTAGATGGGTATGGGTAGGTTGAGGTCGGTAAGGGCTGTTCTAAGGGCTTGATTGTGTGTTACTCCACCACCGAGGACGATGCTTTTACACTGGTGTTCTTTGGCGGCCTTTTCTGCTTTTTTGGTGACGTCTTTAATGGCAGCGTGCTGGAAGGAGGCGGCGATGTGTTTGTACTCACTTTCGTCGAGGATGGGGGTGCTGTTTTTTTTTGCTCCTGTTCCTTTGAGGGTGTAGAGGACGCGTGTTTTTAGTCCGCTGAAGGAGAAGTCGTAGGGACGCCCTTTGATTTGTCCGCTTTTGAAGGAGTAGCGTGTCGGGTCGCCTTTTTTGGCTAGCGCTTCGATATGGGGACCTCCTGGATAGGGTAGACCGAGGAGCTGAGCTACTTTATCAAAGGCTTCTCCTATAGCATCATCGAGAGTTTGTCCTATGAGTTTGTAGTCTCCTAGAGAGTCTATTTTGAGCATGGTGGTGTGGCCGCCGGAGAGGATGAGTCCTAGCGCGGGGAAGGCGATCGTGTCAGGGGAGTGCATCATGGAGGCGTAGAGGTGTGCTTCGATGTGGTTGACACCGACAAAGGGTATGTCGAGGGTAGTGGAGAGGGCTTTTGCTGCGGTGACACCGATGATGAGTGCGCCGATGAGGCCGGGACCATAGGCGACGGCGATGAGGTCGATCTCTGCCAACGAAAGCTTTGCTTCTTTTAACGCTTCGTCGATGACGGGGATGATGACATCGATATGGCGGCGGCAGGCGAGCTCAGGGACGACACCACCATATTCGTTGTGCAGGTCGATCTGTGAGGTGACGGCGTTAGAGAGGATAGCAGTGCCATCACGTACGATAGCACATGCTGTCTCGTCACAGGTCGTCTCTATTCCAAGAACATTCATAGTGTGGATGATAACTGAGCGGCGGCATCATTGTCGAGGATCCATAGGGCGGGGCGGGCTTCGGTCCCTACGCGCTGTGAAGGGAGGTCGAGGGGAGTGTATGGTGTTGTGAGGACGTGCTCTGCCATGGCGGTTTTGTTGGCGCCGATGACATACAGGACGATATTGTGTGCGGCGTTGATGAGGGGGTATGTGAAGGTCATGCGTTGTGTCTCTTGTTGCGGCACGTTATTGGCGACAACGAGGTGTTGTTCCTCTATAAGGGCAACGGTATGAGGAAAGAGTGATGCTGTGTGGCCGTCGTCGCCCATGCCGAGCATGACGAGGTCGAATGTTGCCCCAGGAACGACCCTTTTGATCGTCTCTTCATACTCTTTGGCATGGTATGCGATATCTTTTTCCGCTTCCATGCGGAAGATCTGTTCTTTTGGGATGGGCAGCATTTTGAACCCTGCCTCCATGGCCATGTGATAGTTGCTGTCGGGGTCGGTGGGAGGCGCGCTGCGTTCGTCGCTCCAAAAAAGGAAGACTTTTTCCCAGGGGATTCTCTTTCTGTTCGATGGCAGGCTGAGTTCTTTGTAGATGGCTTTGGGTGTAGAGCCTCCGGAGAGGGCGAGGTAGAAGGCGTTATGTGCCTGGATGGCATTGTTGGCGACATCGAGCAAGTGGTTTACAGCGAAGTCGATCGCAGCCGCTCTGTTGGCTAGAACGGCTAGAGCCCTTCTTTTATCGAAGGGTTTGATCGATGCTTGTAGGGAAGGGTTGATACTCATACATCGTTTCCTATTAGACAAGGCGCCAGGAGCGTCCTGTTTTTTCTGTTATCCTGTTGGCATTTTCAGGGCCCCACCTACCAGCGGAGTAGTTGGGGAAGCCTGTCCTTGGCCGATTCTGCCACGCCTCGAGGAGGGGGGTGTATAGCTTCCAGGAGGTCAAAACCTCATCCCCGCGGGCGAAGAGGGTGCCGTCGCCGACCATGCTGTCGCAGATGAGTCGTTCGTACGCGTCGGGAGGTGTCTCTCCAAAGGAGGTGCCATAGCGGAAATCCATCTTCACCGGCTGGATGGAGAGAGCGCTGAGGCCAGGAACTTTACAGTTGATTCTAAGAGAGATCCCTTCGTCGGGTTGGATTCGTATCACGAGGAGTGTCTGGCCCTTCTTATCCACCTTGCCTTTAAAAAGTACGCCGGGAACTTGGTTGAAAGTGATCGCAATCTCTGTGACCCTTTTAGCCATGCGCTTGCCTGCTCGCAGGTAGAACGGTACGCCTGACCAGCGCCAGTTGTCGATGAAGAGCTCAAGGGCGACAAACGTACCTTGTACAGAGTGCGGATCGACGTTATCTTCTTCCCTGTACCCTTTGACCTCTTCTCCATTGATGTAACCGGGGCCGTATTGTCCCAAAACGGCATAGTCGTCGACATTATTGATGTCGATAGGCCTGATGGCTTGTAGCACCTTGACCTTTTCGTCCCTGATGGCATTGGCACCCATGGACACTGGAGGTTCCATAGAGACTAAAGACATCAGTTGCATCAGGTGGTTTTGGACGATATCTCTGAGAATCCCCGCTTCTTCCCAAAAGCGACCTCTGGTGCCTATCCCTATCGATTCTCCCATGGTGATCTGTATGTTGTCGATGTACCTGTTGTTCCAGAGCGGTTCGAAGATGGAGTTGGCGAAACGGAAGACGAGGAGGTTTTGTACCGTCTCCTTGCCGAGATAGTGGTCGATGCGGTAAATTTGGTTCTCTTCTAAGAATTGTTTGACATGTTTTTGGAGGCTTAAGGCGCTGTTGAGGTCGTGGCCAAAGGGTTTTTCGATGACTACCCGCGACCAGCGTTCATGCTCTACCTTTTCGTTATAGACAAGCTTGTGTTTGTGTAGCTGTTCGACGATGACAGGGAAAAAGCTCGGCTGGGTAGCGAGGTAAAAGACCCTGTTGCCTTTCGTGTTACATTGTTTGTCTAGAGTGGCAAGAAATTTCTTCAGCCTCTCGTAGTCGTCATGGTTGTCAAAATTGCCTTGGTGGTAGAAGATCTTCTCGCTAAAAGGTTTCCATTTTTTGTCATCGACAGGCTGTGTTCGGGAATATTTTTTGATGTCTTCATAGAGCTCTTGACGGAATTCTTCCTGCTTCTTGTCTCTGCGTGCAAAAGCAACACAGGCAAAGTCTTTAGGGAGGAGTCCTTGTATGGCAAGGTTGTAGAGGGCGGGCATCAGCTTGCGGGCTGTTAAATCCCCTGTCGCTCCAAAAATGACCATCACACAGGGTTGTGCCGGTTTGAGTTGATTTTCTTGGTCTGCAAAAGTGTTGGCGAAAGTTGGATCATTCATTGTGTCGCTTATGGTTAGTAAATATTGTTGTGGTTGATGCCCAGGGCTGTTGTAATCAGGCCTTTGGCCCAAAGCAAAGCAGCTTTATAAGCGTTTGTACCTATTGAGTCAATTTGATACAACTACGTTTTTGAGATGAAGAGGCGATTAATGCGTGGTCCTACGCATGAGACGAGTTCGTAGACGCTTGTGCCTCCGCGCGCGGCGAAGGTTTCTGGTGGAAGTAGATTGCCGTGGGCATCTTTGCCGAAGATGAGGACCTCATCACCGATGGAGGCTTCGGGTATATCGGTGATGTTGACCATTGTATAGTCCATACAGGTAACACCGACAATAGATGCTGAACGGCCTCTGATGATCACTTTTCCCTTTTTGCTGTAGCGTTGGTGTAAGCCGTCGGCGTATCCTATGGGGATAACGGCGATCCGCTCCTCCTCTCTACTTACTTTGTATTGGCGGTGATAGCTGATGGTATCGCCTTTTTTGCAGTGGTTAATACCAACGATGCGGGAGGTGAGGGTTGTTGCTGGATGCAAGGTGATCGCTGTTCGTGTTGTTGGAGAGGGGTGAACACCGAAGAGGGCGAGTCCGATGCGGTAGAGGTTGTAGTGTGGAAAAGAGAACCTTATGCTAGCGGCGGAGTTGCAGGCGTGTTTCCAAGGTGGGTGTATGTTGTTGCTGGCAAGTTCATCGACAACCTTGTCGAAGGTGGCCGCCTGTCCCATAGTGAAGTGATCTTCTGCAGGGTTGTCTGCACAGGCAAAATGAGTAAAGAGACCTTCAAAAATGAGTTCTTTTGCTTGCTGGATTTGTTTGGCGAGCGGCAATGCTTCTTCGGGACGACAACCCAGGCGGCTCATCCCTGTATCGACATGGAGATGTACCTTCGTCTTCTTCCCTTGCCTTTTACATTCATTGCAGAGCGCATCGATTAACCCTACATCACTCACGCCGACATGCATGTCGTGGTCAATGAGTTGTTGTGTTTCATAATGGGTTGCATTGAGGGTAAAGATCTCTTGTCTAATGCCTGACTGGCGTAAAACAACGCCCTCCTCGACACAAGCGACACCGATGATGTCGATTCCGTGTTGGGTGAGGAAGCGGGCGACGATTTTGCTGTCGGTGCCGTATCCAAGTGCTTTGAGCATAATCATGACACGTGCGTTGTCAGGAAGCGTGCCTTTTATTGTCGATAGGTTCGCAGCGATTGCATCAAGGTCGATGCGGAGGATGTTGTTGCCTAGGTTGCCAATCTCTGCTTCCTTTAGCGTCACGAGCGGTTCCCAAGCTGTTTGATGACTGAAGAGGTGTCTGGGTCCTTGCTTTTGAGCTTCTTCTCTATTTGATGGACGTTAGACATTACGGTAGAATGGTCACGGTTGAATATCTCGCCGATGTGGGTGTAGGGCATACCAAGCTCTTTGCGACATAGGTACATCGCTATTTTGCGCGGCATACTGCATTCGCGTGTCTGCCTATCCCCTGTCACATCGGCTGCGCTGATGCCAAAGTGCGACGCTGTCTTGGTGACGATTTTCTCCGGCGTCATCATCTGTTCGTTCTTTTTGTCTAACAGGTCAGAGAGGTAGCTGCTGGCAACATCGAGGTGGAGGGGAAGCATGGGTGCCCTGCCTGCTGTAGAGTTGAGGTGGAGGCGTAGAGAGAGCGCTTCTACTGCCTGGGAAAGCTCTTGGGGGTTGGACCCCAGCCTGCTCAAAAGAAAATCAATGACGTTTTTTTGTAGGCTTAGGTTCAGTTCTTCAATCTTGGTGTTGAGAGCAGAACGCAGTCCTTCGTCCTTGAGGGGAACCAGGGTGGCAAGAACCCCCCATTCAAACCTGCTTATTAAGCGTGGTTCAACAGCTTTGAGCTCTTGTGGAGCACATGCTCCGCTCAGAATAATCTGTTTTTCTTCTATGTGTAGTTCGTTGAAAGTGTGGAATAATTCCTCTTGTGTGGCTTTTTTGTTGGAGAAGACTTCGACATCATCGATGATGAGTACATCGGGCTCCCGGTAGCGCTTGCGGAAAGAATCCATAAAACCTGAGCGGATGGCATTCACCATGTCTTCTGTAAACGTTTCGCCGCGAACGTAGACACAGCGATACCCCTGCTTCTTTAGAGCGTGTGCTGTTGCTATGAGAAGGTGGGTTTTGCCGCTCCCTGTAGGGCCGTAGACGTAGAGTGGGTTGAAGGAGGATGGGTTGATCGTTGCCTGCTCCCACTTCTCCCCTTCAGGCTTCCAGCCTACCGTTTTTGTAAACAACTTAAGGGTAAACTCGTTTTCCTTGCTAGGAATCCAATTTTCAAAGGTGTAAGAAAGAGGCCAATCGTCCTTTCTCTTCTCTTTCGATACCTGGACAGGCGTTTGATTCTCAGGAACAGGACGCGAAGGAAGAGGGCGGCCCATAACAGAAAGGTGGATCTTGATCTTCCTGTTGTTGTTGTTAAAAAGACCTTCTTTCGCCTGCGGAAGAACATGTTCTTCAAACCAGAGCGCTTGAAATGAGTCCAACGCTTCCAGATAGAGATTGCCAGCATCGTAACGTACTAACTTTAACGTGCGCAGCC
>JAFITR010000054.1 GCA_017116025.1 Simkania negevensis | reverse complement strand
TGCCAAACTCGAGCGCCCCTTCGGGGCGCATTTTTTATCTCTCATATTCCCCGGGCTGCGCTTCGGTCGCAAGCTCCCTCACTGACCCGGGGCTATCTCGCGTTCTCCCCTCCGGGGAGATAGCAGAAAAGTAGTCCCTTCTTTCATAAAGACAACTTTTGGTATTGAACTTGCAAGTTAATGAACTTGAGGCAAGATTATTTTAATTTTGTGATGAAAAATACAATCGTACCGATAAATACTACTTAGATTGTACCTACTGTTTTTTTTGTCACTGCTAGGGAAGAGGTGGATTCTATGGACAGGATGGGGGTAGAAGGAGCTTCAAACTTTCAGCAATGGACACGGACTCATCTGTCCAATGCGGATGCAGCAAACAAAGCGATATCCGATGTATACAAGCAGCACAGAAATGATCCCGAAGGATTCGAAACGCATATGAAAAACTGGGTTCAAAAGGCTGAAGAAGGAACACTTAGAAGCTCTGTTACCATTAATCCTGGTCAAGGAAAATATGTTTTAATGGCTCTTAGGAATAGAGGTTTCTTTACTCCTACTGCAGGGCGTACTGAACAGACTCCATATGCAGCAGCCCCGGCTCGATCTACTGCCCCGGCTCCATCTGCAAGCGATCGTCTCTCGCAGATTAAGACGTTCCTAACAGAAAGCAATTGGTTAGGCCCGCACAAAGATGCAGTATATGATATAATAGCAGCGGCATATCAAAAAGATGGAGGCAATCCAGAAGAATTCAAATCTTTTTTAGACGCCTGGCTTACAGCTGCTGAAAAGGGAGAGCTTAGGAGCGATATTACAATTCCTCCTGGGTCTAAAGAGAGTATTATGCTACGCCTCAGACTTCTGAATCTCTTTACTCCTGCTGCAGCCCATTCTGTCCCATCTGCAAGAGCTGCTGCTCCTTACGCTCCTCCTGCTGCAAGGCCTACCTTAGGACCAGGCCACGCTAGAGAGGTAGATCATCTTAGCGATTTACAAGACCATAAAGATCGAATTCCTTCTAAAACATTTGTTCAACAGGTGGTTCAGATAAAAAAAGGCAGAGGAGAGAATTCCGTACGTTTTTATATGCCAGGAGCAGGTAATCCTGATGCTCTTGTTTTTGGTTTTTGTGGGAATTTTTTAGAAGACCAGATACCTCTTACCCCCTCACTAGCAGGAGGAACAGGTTTAACCCGTGCTACGACAGGCGAAGCTGTTTTTCAAGCAGGCAGAGCGAATGACACTAATGGGAAAAGATTTCTTTTGGAATCCACTACTGGAGAGCAGGCTTTCGACAGAAAAGGTCAAGTCACTGACCGCCCTGATTGGCTGCAGCAAAATCTACCCCATATGCGTGAGGTAATTGCTGCAAAATTTGCTCCTGGCACAAGGCTTGCGGAGTTGCTTGTAGCAACCGAAGACCTATATCTTATCGAAGATTCAGGTTCCAGTAGAGGCTATCCATGGACAGAGGGCAAAGGAAATCAAACAGGCTCTGGAAATTGGTTGGGGCAGGTTTTAATGGAACAAAGAGCTCGTCTTCAGGAGATGAATCCACCAAACTACGACTACAGCTTTAACTCTTGAGGAAGCAGTAGTGATGGCCGCGACAGGCCCAGTCGACTTCGGATAGAAGCTCATGGACGATCTTCTCTTTTGTTGCGAGCTGAAACTGGAAGAAGTTAAAGATACGCTCTTGAGGCTTGTCGGCAGGGCTAATGGCATTATGAATATAGTGCAAGCTATGCTGAGGGATCCCTGCATTTTGCGCATACGCCTTTGCCAGCTTTTTACTCAGCTTAACGGTACTACCATCCACAAACCTTGCTACTGCCTCCTGGATATCCTGTGCGGGAAAGATCTTTCTTGCTGCTCTCTTCCACTCTTCAACAAGAGCTTCGATCTCTTTTTCGATATTAGGGGAAGCGTGTCGCCAGCTTGATGGTGTCGGCTCCCACGGGGAGAGGTTACATTTGTCGAGCAGTGCCTGTATTTTATCGGTAAGGAGTGTGGCGGAGATACGAGGGACAATCCATGGCATGGGAACGTTGTGGTGGTCGTGGTATTTGTGTAGCTGGCGATAGTAGGCCATCTCTGCTGGCCCTGCCACATAGGCGATAGTGGGGATCACGCTGCTTTGCAAGACAGCGCGCGCTGCGGCATTAGTAGAGAATCTGTGATAGGAGTGGTCTATTTGATCTAAAAGCTCTTTTTGTTGGATCTTCTCATCTCCGACACGAAAAGAGCCACCATCGTAGACAACTCTCTTGCGCTGTCTATTGTCCGTTTTATAAAAGAGGTTTGAGCCGGCATCAATGGCCAGCGGGGCTTTTCCTCCCATAGCAAGGATTTGTTGGGTAGTCGCTGTCAGGATAGAGCTAATCTTTTTACAATCGGTGATCTCTTTAGTAAAAAAGGGCACGGCAAGCTGTCGCAGCTCTTTCGGTTCGATAAACAACAAGCCTGTATCTTGAAAAATAGTCACAAGAACGCGCACCATTGCTTGCGAATATGAGATACCGACAAAGCGCTCTGTCCACTCCATGGCATCAAGGCCGATATCCTGAAGTATCTTCAACAGCTTTTCTTCCTGCTGAGCGCCCATGGGTAGGTCCTCGACAAAGAAGCCACGTGTTTTCCAATGCAGCTTATGGGTCATGATATTACCCACACCGTCGATGGTGTGGAGAGTGCTAGCCTCTTCAACGTCGTGGTCTTCTGTCGCCAACCAAAAAAGAGGTATTGCATCGCAAGCTTTTGCCAAAAGAAGACAACTCACCGCCTTGTATATTGTATAGAGAGGGCCACCCATCAACCCTATCTGCTGGCCTGTCACAACAAAATAGGAAGAATCTGCTGCCACTCTATTCAGATGGCGGTCAAGATGCGACGAGCTGTTACCTATCTCCGCGTTATACCTTGCCAAGATGTCCGCAAGCTCCTTGCGTGGATAACTGCGCTTTACCAGTTGTCCAACAGCTTTTTTCTCTGCCTGGCGGTCATTAGGAGGAATAGCAAAGAAGCGGTCAAGCGCCGAAGGCTGGTATAGGGAAGGGGTCTCCTTGACAACAATTTTCATCAACAACGCCTTGGAACTGGACAAAATGAATCTTACACCCCAACCCTCTCCAAAGAGAGTCGAAATAGGAGGTGCCATAATTTTCGATATGGTCAATATAATAGGGATGGGGATGTAAAGAAGCAAATCCCGGGTGGGCAAGGAATACCCCAACTATGATCTCTTTATATGCAAGATCGTCAGTGACGAGGGTGATCGTGCCTCCTGGCTTCAACACGCGATGTACCTCAGAAGCAAAAGTATCGGTGATGAGGCGGTGTTTAGCATGACGCCCTTTCGGCCAGGGATCAGGGAAATTGACATAGACCTCGTCAACAGTCGCCTCAGGGAAATAGTGGCGCGTCATCGTCACCGCTTCCCCATAGCCAATAAAAAGGTTGTCCGCTCCTTCGTTATGGCGCCTAGAATAAATCTTACGCACACGGTCAAAACGTTTCTCCACTCCCACCCAGTTTTTGTTAGGAAACTCCAACGCCTTCTCTACTATCCACTCTCCATTACCAGAGCAATACTCGATAGAGACAGGAGCCTCTTTTTCAAAAACTTCCGGCAACGACCAAAGAGGCAAAGAAAAACCCTGATGTGCCGTGTAATAGTCAGGAACGTACAAGACGCCATCACGAAGGAGGATCTTCCTATCCTTCCAGTTGTAGGGACGTATCAATTCTCTGGGTTTCATGCAATTTATTTTTATTTCTCAACGTAGAACAAAAAAACATAAACGCGAAGAGCGCTCTTCGCGTTATCCTTCCGGTGCTCCGTTAACTTCTTGTGCGTCTGCTTTGTAGTTCATTTTCAGCTGCTTTAAGTAAGCGCTCAATATCTGTTTTCTCTTTAGATTCAAGCTTTTTTAGGAGGGGCGTATTTTCTGGATCTGCATCGTTCCAAACCTCTATTTTTTTTGCTAGCTCCAATACGCTTTGGCAAATAAAAAGGACAACCTCTCGCGGCATATTAGCACTATGGTTTTGCACAGACACCATAGAAGTTGTCATCACACCCAAGATCAAATCAACACGGCGATCCGGAAGGCCTTGTTCTTCCACCAACACCTCTTCTAGCAAGGATTTGTACTGTTGCACAAGCAGATTCCAGGTAGGTTGAGCTTTCACTTCTGTAAGCTGTCTGATTTGAGCTACGGAAATAGAAGCAACAGCGTTCCCACAGTGTTGCTGCCATATAAATAAAACTTGATTTGACACTCTTGCGTTCAGAGAACCTTTGAAGACTCCTTTCATAAAAGCGGGCAACAACATTGAACTATCCACCCAACCTACCTGTGAAAATAATGGGGCCATAACGGATCCTATATCCAAATACCCATCACTGTTTTCCAAGCAGCAATGTAGAAAGAGTCGGCTCCCGAAGTTTTCCAGATGTCGATACAAGAATCTCTTGCCAACCTCCCTGCTAGTTTGTAGGTCAGACTCCAGGTAAAATTGGGAAAATTCGAAAGAGAGAGCAGTATGTGTAAGCATCATCATATGTTCGTGGAAAGCTAATACGAAGCCTTTCTTCTTTTTTTTTGCTTCAAAACGATCAGTCAACCAAGAGAGAAGAGGTTCCGTATTAGGATTATCTCCTTGAAAGGAGCAGGTTAACATTTTCGCAATCAGGATCGAAATTGTTTGGTCTACAAAGGGCTGACCATCAGCCTCTGGTGCGCTGTCGAATGCTTTTAGATAATCCAACTCAAGCTGCACGCTTGCTTCTCCTCCTATAACATCAGAGAATAGAAGCCCAGCTTTGACAATGTGTCTAGAGCTCTTATTATGTATCTTACTTAACTCCTCAGCAATAGCAGCCTCATTTTGTGCATTACCCAGCCTATTCGATGCTGCTCCTCTCTTTAGTATTAACGAGGTATAAAAAAAGCTACATGCGGCATCAACATCGCCCATTCTTTGAAACTCTCCGCACATCGTTTGCACAGTGGGAGGGTGTGGTGTCTTTTTGTGCAAAAGAAGTAGATTAAGAAGAGAGAGCAGACGGATGGAACCACAGTGCTGCTGGAAAAACGCACCCAACTCCTCTGAGACAGACTCCAATTTTTTTAGACTGGTATCAGAGTGAAACAGAAGACGAACTTCGCCTGTTTTTTTTATTAGCGCATCTCCCTGGTAGCGCACTAGATGAGATATCTTCCCCACAAATTCACTGTCAAAGCAGCGCATAAAGGGAGGAGGGGATTTTTTTTCGACCTGTTCTTCCACGGCTTTGTCCACTGCACACGACAGATGTTGTATCATCATACGGAGAGGCATCAACCAGTTCACATCGCTAGTGGAGAGATTTGCATGGGCATAGCAAACAAAAAAGTAGAAACCCCGAGAAAAATTTGCATCTCTGTAGAATGCGACCTCTTTTTTAGATGCGCATGAATAGTAGAATGCAAAGAGTTCAGCAAGAGAACAAACGAATTGCTTTGCTAGCTTCGGCGTTTTTTTCGTGGGATCGGCCACGGAATCGGCCGCAGGACCGGTTAGGGAAGCAATCAACGCTGGTAAGCGCCGCGTTTTGAGCAGCTCGTAGCAAGCATCAAAAGTAGCGCCTCGAGCGATATTGTCACTAATCGAGGTTTTATACAACGTAGAGGTATAGGCTTGAAGCTCGAAGAGACTCTTGTTTAGTTCTTCTTTTTCTTGAAGTTGATCACTCCATTCTTTGGAAAGAGCAATTGTCAACTTCAGAATGGCCACAAAACATTCGGCATCCAATGCATTGAACTTTTTAAGGGCTGTGATCAGGCCAAATATATTTTCTGCGGAGATCTCTTTTGGTCTCTCAGACAACTGGCCTACTAAAACCACTATGCCTTTTTTCCAATCTAGGTGTTGTTGAAAAGATTGCATCATGGAATTGGCAATTTCAGCACGTCTTTTATTCTGCTCTTGCGACAAACTGCTTTTCTGACAAAGAGGAGTCAATATACAGCGGGCAACAAGATGAGGAGGAGGTTTTAAAAGGAGAAGATTGGGAGTAACGACTCTATCCAACCACTCTTCTGCAGCAAGAAACTCCTTCGCATTGGTCGAAGTTTCGAGAATTTTACACACTATTACAAACATCTCATTCAACGCCCTGGCAAGAAAGGGCTCCTTCCTGAGAGAGAGGGTTGGCTGGTAAGGCAGGCAAAGAGAGGGCTTAGCCCCTTCCTTGACAGCAGCAGAAGAGAGCATGAGTTTTTCAGCAGATGAAAGTCCCTTATCAGGAGGAGTGGTTGAAAAGAGCCTCTTTTTTACTTCAGAAGGAACAGCAGGCCCATTTTTTGATTGTTCATAATACAACGCGAATGCCGTCGCTTTATAAGCCAAAGAGAGGCTCAAGTCTAAAGATTCCGGTATTTTCTGCTGCTCTTCAGAGGAGGTAGTTTGAGATAACTGTTCAATCATCAAGAGGAGATTCCAAGAAGTGAGTAAGGAAGCTGAAGATTGGAGCGATCTTTCTTCCGATACAGCCTTCATCAATTCACGCCTGCATCTGATCGGATTAGTGAGCTCTTCCGTCATCGATTTCGCTAATGGATGGCTTTCTGCCTGTTGAATGACAGGAATAATCAACAGTTTTAAAAGCTCCTCAAACAGAGCGTCTCTCGGCGATTTTTTTAATGCCTGCAGCAAGAAATCCGCAAGTTCTTTATCTTTGATTAACTCCTTCCTGTCCTTATATAAATTGACTACAAAAGAAAATTCGGTAGAGGAGAGTTGTTGCTTCCCCAACAAAAAGAGGACAATTTTCTGAAGGCTACCTGAAGAAATATTTAGCCCTTTCAATGTGGGATAGCCCATGGCAACCAGGGCATTTATAACCCTTGTTTGATCTCTTGAGTCGTTTTTTGTGAGTATTACGTCCCAAACGCGTGCTTCATTATCACTTCTGCGCAATATTGGATTTTGAGAAGAGGAAGCAGCCTTTTTACTCTTGCCGCTAGCTTGTACAGCTTTTTGTTCTATAGCGAAAAGGATCTTGACGCCTGGAAGAAATAGAGTCCCACTCTTTGAAGCAGAAAAGAGCCTTTCCCATGCTTCAGTAAGACTCTTCAATCGACTGTTGAGAAAAGGAGTAAGCTCTGTAGACTTTTGAGGGAACAATTGAGCTAGTGAGTTTATCATGAGCCAAGAGCAGTTGTCGAAAGGAAGTGAGTCATGTGGAAGCCGGGGAAAAAAATTAACACAAGCTGTGTGCACATCGAAGGTAGGATGGCGCTGCATGAACTCTCCCAAAACGGCAACGATTTGCTTTGAGAAGCTCTCCCTTAACCCCTTCAACCCCTTAAATTTTATAATTTTTTCACATAGTAGGATAAATTGTCTGCATGCAGAGATTCCTCTTTTTTCAGCCACTGAATCAGATAACGGCTCAAACTGATTATAAAAATCTACAGCATCCTCTTCTTTACCTTCTGCAACAAATTCTTCGAACAGCTGTTCTGCAATACAATCTACAAAGCGATCTTGGCCAAACGTTTCGGAAAAAGAACGAAAAACAGCACCATCTCGTCTCGTTTCTTCAAAAAAATATCTTTCTACACGGGCCTGTAAAAGAGAGCAAAGAAATGGCAAATGGCAGCTATCCATTCGTTTCAAAATCTCACTTTTTTTTAGTCGTATTTCTGTGATTTTTTTGGACAACTCTGCCCTGTGTAAGCTCGCCAACAAAGCATCAACAAGGAACTCTCTAAGGAGGACACCTTCTCTTTGAACAGATTCACCAGTCAAATATCCAAACCAGGAATTCAATAAATTGTCATCATTTGGCAGGATTTTCAATACATTTTGACGGCATTCGTAACTTAGGCGGTTAACATTTTGCACCCAAACCGAAAGCAGCCACAGGTTATTGTAGAGGCCATCTACAGAAGAAGGAGAAGAATTCTCAACACAACCGCTTAAGTATTCAGCTAGAGAAATCCGCTCTTTCTTTTTGGTATCCGGATGGTGATAAAGGTAAGATAGAGTTATCTCGAAAAAGAGACGTATCGAAATCATCGTAGGGTCTTGGGGCACCCAACCATCGCTCAAATTGCGTACCCAATGCACCAACGATGCAAAACAAATCTCATGTTTTTTTTCCAACGACACTTTTAAAACAGAATTCGTTGACAAGGCAAACTCTCTCGCCCTTAACATCGCATCATAGTAGCTGGCATCTAGCTCTTCACAAACAGGAAAAGCAACAAGGTGTGTTGGCTGCTTTTGAGCAAAATGCACTGCACACGCACTGCGACTATCCATGAAAAGAGTCTTCCCAACAGGAGTTGTGCAAAACGTTATTTTTACGGGAGTGTGATTGCGCAAATTAAAGACTGTAGAGAAAGGTTCTCTGTTTACATCCGTAGAATCCGCTTCAAATAAAGTGCCCATCTCAGCTAAACGATCTGCAATCTTTTGAGCGTCTAAACCACAAGATTGTTCGGGACCGGCCATAGAAACGAGTAGAAAGCAACGCATTGCCAAATCAGATGCGAATTCATATTCGCCTTTGTTGCGATCTACTTCTGAAGCCTCCAATGCATTGTAGCATAAAGTAATCCCCTCCCACACGGTCTGTGCACCACAACCTAATGTTGTTTTTAATAGGTCAACGGCTAAATTAAGCCCAGCCCCTCCACTTAGACCCAAATTAGGATTGAACACCACTACGATATCGATCTCATCATAAGCAGTCTTCTCACCTCTTAAATAGTGAGCAAAAGAACCAAACACAAATACCTCGTCACATAGGTCGAAAAAGAGCTTCCAATCCAAGGTTTTTCCTTCACAAGTGTCGGAACAAATAAGAGAAAGTTTGTTCTCCAAATCTCTACTCAAAGGCGTCGATAATGGTAAAGGGGTCGATAATGGTAAAGGGGTCGCGTTTGCAGCAACAGGCTGATCAGGGTTAGCTGGCGACGTTAAAACAACGCCGTCGGTAGAAAGGGCATGGGCAGGCGGAGCGGCGGCTC
>JAFITR010000053.1 GCA_017116025.1 Simkania negevensis | reverse complement strand
GAGGGCGCTCGATCAAAGCCTCGGATGATGAGCGAAGACCACATATTCACTCACAGATCTCTGTGGCTCAGTGGTGAATTGGATGTCTGGTCTAACCATAGAAGGTGGCAGCAGAAGTGAACGTTTTGGGGGCTGTGTAGGCGCTGCGGATGCCTGTAAGAAAATGACGTGTTGTCTGGATTTTTTCTAAATCGTGTTTGGTAAGCGCGCGTTGGATGGTGATGTTGTCAATCTGCTGTTGGATGAGTTCCTTCAGCTCATCAAGCCTTTTTTGCCCAGATCCTTCGCCATCACCCTCGTCAGACCTTGACCACTTCTCCGCTGTTTGGCAGAAAGAGTCGACTTGCTTCAATAGTATGTCAACCTCTTCGTCAGATACTTGATCCCATTCTTTAGTAAAGAGGTGGAAGGCATCGATTGCTTCGATGAGTGCAGAGGTGGAAGATTCTATTTCTATCTTACTCTGATCGCCCACACCTACTACCCTTTTACATTGATGTTCTGCGTGGCAGCACTATCCCTGCCCTTGCTTTTGAGTTCTTTGTCCTTTTGAAGAATGATCAGCCACGACGCTTTGAGGCGTATCAACATCTCCCGTACTTCAATGATTACCGCCAACTCCTTGTGCATGTTTGCCCCTATCAGCCGCCAGTGCATGTATTCGTAGATGCGGAAAAGATTTTGCGCAAGATCTCCCCCTTGGTCGATGTTCAACGACGCCATTAGCTCCGTCAGAATGTTTTGTACCGAAATTAGATGGTTGTGAAACTTCTCGATACGCTCAGGACCTTTCTCCTGGGCAACTTGTTCTGCCTTGTAAAGGAAATCAATCGCCCCTTCGTACAATAGGATAATGAGCTCGCCAGGAGAAGCCGATTCTATCTGCTTTCTTTTGTATGCTTTTGAAGCGTCTTTTTTCTTCATAAGGCCTTTACTCCTTTTCTTGCTTCTCCCTAAACCTTTTCTTCAGTTGAGGAGTGATGCTTTGTACCGATTTGACAAGAGGTATAATCTCGTATTCAAGCAAGTCTGATGCCAAAACGAGGTCGTGGTCTTCTAGCGCCTGGACGATCTCTTCGAGCAGCTCTTGTGTCTTTTTTACAAAATCAGGAAAAGGGAGTTGATCAAATTTTAAGCCGGCAAAATGAGTAGGAAACATGCTATTGAGCTGTGCCCAAAACTGGAGGAAGAGTTTAAATTCTTCGATGATGAGCGTTGGGTTGACGGAGAGGGGAGGGTTGTTGAGCTCGTCGGCAAACGTCTTGATATTTTTTACCAGTGTTTTGTTCGATTCATGGGCTCCTTCTAGATGTTCGAGGATGAATTCTTCGATAGGGATCGTGACGAATTGGAACTTCTCATTGCCTTTGAGAGTTTCTTGAAACTTCTTCTCCAGCTCCTTTGGAGAAAGTGATTGGTCGTTGATGGAAACGCCTTGAGTGATTTTCCCCTGCGAGAGGAGGAAAATCTCGACTTCTTCGAATAGTTGTTCTATCCTCGTCGGTTTTGATGGCAGATCGAGGGTGACTGTCTGGTTGTCTATTGTGATTTCCATGAACAGCTTTCTCCTCTTGATTATGCAATTGTTCGTATTACTTACTTAGTATATTAAAAAGATAATTCGGTCAAATGAAATATAGGAGGAAAATTTGATCGGTTTTTGCCCCCTTGCTTCCGGTTCTAGAGGCAACAGTATCTTCTTTGGAACGAAAAAAACAAAACTCCTCGTTGATGCAGGGATCAGCGGTCGTGCGACAAAAACCAGGTTAGCTGAGCTTGGGATTGACGTTGAGGAGATCGATGCCATCCTCATCACACATGAACATACCGACCATATCCGCGGTCTTGTTGTGTTAGCATTGAAGATGAAAATTCCTATTTTTTGCAACAGCGATACAGCGGCAGGTATCGTTGCTTTTTTGGGCGTCACACCACAGTTCAAACTCTTCCATACAGGAGAAACGTTTCAATATCGTGACCTACAAATAGATCCATTTTCTGTCCAACATGATGCGATAGACCCTGTTGCTTTTACCATTGACTGCGAAGAGGCCAAGGTGGGATTTTGTGCCGACCTCGGCTACACGACAACACTTGTAGCGAACAAACTCATGCAGTGTGATTACCTCTATCTAGAAGCTAACCACGATCCTAATATGGTATACGCTTGCTCACGTCCCATGATCTATAAACAGCGTGTGTTGGGTCGTAGCGGTCATCTCTCTAACGAAGAATGTGGACAACTGCTGTCTCAGGTTGTCAATGACGGCCTTAAACATGTTTACCTCGCACATCTTTCTGGTGAGTGCAATCATCCCCAAAGAGCGCTCGAATGCGTAGGAAGCTTCCTCAAGCAGAGAGAAAGGGCACCAACACTTTCCATTGCATATCAAGACAGGGTCAGTGCCCCATCATTTTTTTAACCCTTGTAGGGCAGCCACTTGTTGTATAATTTAAACCACTAAACCAGTGAGATCGGTGGTGAATTACTACCTAAGCATGGTTTTTTATTTGAATTTGTGTTACAGTGTTTTGGCATTAGTATGAGGGCGATGAAAGAGCTCAACGTTAATATTTTAATTGGATGAGATTGATGACGATGACAAAGGGGTTAGCCAAAAAGAAAACAGAGTCTAAGCATGAACTTTTGGAGGTATTTCGTTTAGTATACGAGGCTCGTTATACCGATGAGAAGACGGCTACTCTTGTCAAACAGAATAAAGGGGGCACTTTCCAGCTGTCGGCGAAGGGCCATGAGCTTGTGGGTGTTGTCTGTGCGCGGCAGCTGCGTGCGGGTCATGATTGGGCTTTGCCTTATTACCGCGACCAGCCTTTTGTGATTGGCCTTGGCGCAGATCTCAAAGAGCTGTTCGGCGCCTTCATGGCTAGAGAAACGGAGAACCACTCTGCTGGCCGCATGATGCCCTATCACTTTTCTCATAAGAAGCTCCGCATTCCTTGTCAGTCGAGTGCTGTTGGTTCACAGATGTTGCAAGCGGCAGGTATTGCTCATGCAGCCAAGCTTTCGGGCAGCGACGAAGTTGTCTATGTCTCTTTTGGTGACGGAGCAACATCACAAGGAGATTTCCACGAGGCCCTCAACTATTCTGCTTTACACCTTCTGCCTGTCATTTTTGTCATCCAAGACAATGGCTGGGCGATCTCTGTGCCTATCGAAGAGCAGACAGCAGGGGGTTCTATTCTACCTATAGTAAAGGGCTACCCTGATACCGCTGTCTTTGATGTCGATGGCGGCAGTTATAGTGAGTTGTGCCAAGCGATGCAGGATGCTGTCAAGCGCGGACGTGACCAGCTTGGCCCTAGCGTCATTGTTGCTAAAGTACCTCGTCTTGCATCACATAGCAACAGCGACGATGCAAGAAGGTATCGCGATGCTAAGGAGTTTGCAGCAGCACAAAAAAAAGACCCCCTCCTTCGTTTTGAGCAGTGGTTGTTAAAAGAGCAGGGTTGTACGCAAGGGGAGCTTGATGCGATCAGAGAAGACGTACGTATTGATGTGGAAGATGCTGCTAACGCCGCCGAAGCACTCCCTTTTCCTGATAAAGCCTCTGTCTCTCGTCATCTCTTTGTTGAAAACGACCCTGTTGGAGTGTCGTTGTACGAAGAACCTAATAGCCAAGGCGAGAAGATTGTGATCATCGATGCCATCAACAACGCCTTACGTGAAGAGATGAACAAAGATCGTGGCATTATTGTTTTCGGACAAGATATCGCTCATAATAAAGGGGGTGTCTTTGGCGCTACCCGTGGGTTGACGGAGGAGTTTGGCGTAGAGCGTTGCTTCAATACCCCTCTTGCAGAGTCGACGATTATTGGTGTAGCGTGCGGGATGGCGATGTATCCAGGTTTTAGACCCGTTGCGGAAATACAGTTTGCTGACTATATGTGGACAGGAATCAACCAGTTGTTTAATGAAGTGGCAAGCATACACTATCGCTCAAATGGCCAATGGAGACAGCCGCTCGTCATTCGCATGCCCTACGGAGGATACATCCAGGGAGGGCCGTACCATTCGCAAAGCGTAGAAGGTTTCTTGGCCCACTGTCCCGGGCTTAAAATTGTCATCCCTAGCAACGCTGCTGATGCCAAAGGGTTGCTTAAAATGGCTATACACGATCCCAATCCGGTCATCTTCCTCGAGCATAAGGGGCTCTACAGGCAGCAACAGTTTAGCGCACGTCCCGAGCCATCAGAAGAGTATTTGCTTCCTTTGGGGCAGGCAAAAGTCGTACGTGAGGGGAGCGATATCACCTTCGTCGGATATGGCATGATGATCCTCATGGCTGCCGCTGTCGCTGATAAACTTTCATATCACGATGTCTCTGTTGAAGTCATTGACCTAAGAACAATAGTGCCTCTCGATATCGCTACAATTTTAGAGTCGGTGAAAAAAACGGGCAAGCTTCTCGTCGCTCACGAGGGGGCAAGGAACTGTGGCTTCGGAGCAGAGGTCGCTGCTAGGATCTCTGAAGAGGCTTTTGAGTACCTCGATGCCCCTGTCCAAAGAGTCTGCGGCCTTGACGCTCATATACCTTACTCTAAACCGTTAGAAAATGCTGTTTTACCACAGCAAGAGGACATCGAAAACGCGATCAACCATCTGCACCGCTACTAATGGCGCCAGATTAGCTACCGACTTTTTTAACGCAGAAGTCCCACCGTCCTAGAATCATACCGATGATGGCGCCACCAATATGTGCAGTATTGGCGATACCTGTGGGGATGGGGTCTTTGCCTGCAAGTTCGAGGGAGAAAGAGAGGAGCTGTACGGCGAACATACCGAAGATGAAGAGGCTAATGATGATAATCGCGAGTTTCGCCAGCTGGTACCCTTCCCAGGGCGCTACATGTTGACGTACATAGATAAAGCCTGCCATCCCTGTGATTACACCGGAAAAGCCCATGAAGTTAAAGCCTCCCATCAGATACTGCATCGTGTTGCTTAACGCTCCGACGAATAGAACGAACAGCAGATAGCGCCACTTTTTCATCCGCTGTTCCATCTGGTTGCCCAAAAAGACCAACCAAACCATGTTGAAAAAGATATGGAATAGGTTGGCATGCAAGAGACACGGAGTAAAGATGCGCCACCATTCTCCCTGGCGGATCTGTTCGAACATCGGATCGTTGTACACTTGGGGCAGCTTTGGATTGCTACGGCGCAAAAGAAACTCGTCATAGATCCCTTGCCAATAGGCCGAGTGGTTAATTTGATGAATGAGCTCTTTGGCCTCCTGAGGTAGGCTGTCAGGGCCGACAAGGATGTCAGGGCCGTATTGGACGATCAACTTGTCTAAAAGATCGAGTACGCTGGGATAGTCGTAGAGCAGGGCTTTTGTGATTGGAGGAGCTAAAAGGATGGGAGGGATGGAGATCTCACTTCTATCTTGCATCTTTAGCGACGAAAAGGTTTGCCAGAGGAAAATGACAATACAGAGTCCTAATAGAAAAGCTGTAATGGTCCCTGTTGGTGATTTGCGCCGTACAAACAACGGCTTTTTTTCTTTGACTTTCTCTTTAATCCACTCTTCGTCCGTCTTTCTCTTCTTCTCCGAACGCTCGTGTAGAATCTGCTTCGCTTCCTTCTCGTGCCCTTCAAATTGCAATTTGTGAGGATCGGCCAAAAACTTGTCCAGCCAATCCAGAGCGTTGTCTAGCTGCTCTTCACTATCTATCCAAATGAGGTAGTTAGTGATATCGGCGCCATCTTTTGACACCGTCGAGCACTCGACTTCGTTCTCTATTCCTTGTACAGTAAGGAAATAGGAGAATCTATTTGCATCGTCACCGTTTTCTAATGTCGTAATGAGGCGCATAAGCTTTGAATTTTGGTAGCTGTTCAGATACCCCGACGAAGGAGAGATATTTGAATCGATCTCTACAGTTATCTATTCGTTTTTAACGCAAAGGCTTAGAGAACGCAAAGAAAAAAGAAAGTATTTTGTTAAAGAAGACCCTTCTTCGTCGGGGTCTCTGAATAGTTGCGAATTTTGTTCATAATTTGCGTTGTAGAAAGTCCGGGGACAAGTTCGACAATGTGCACTGCCCCTCCTCCTTTTTTGACGGTATCAGCCTCCATACACTCCCTGCCATATTCCGCTCCATTGACATGGACGTTGGGCTGGACAGCTTTCAAGAACCTCACGGGGTTCGTCTCGTCAAACCAGGTGATATAGTCTACAAAGGCAAGCGCGGCCATCATTTGTAGCCGATATTCCAAAGGGATGATTGGTCTGTTAGGATTTTTATATTGTTGTATGGAAGAGTCGCTATTGAGTGCAACGATTAAAACGTCTGCTGTTTGCGATGCTTCGTAGATGATCTGCAGGTGGCCTGCGTGTAAAAGGTCAAAGGAGCCGTTCAACGTAGCGATCGTCTTGCCTGACGCCTTGATTTTTATCGCCTCTTCCTCAAGATGGCTAGGGGAGATAAACTTTTTTCTACAACCTTCCTTCCACAATTTTGGCTGAGACAACATTCGCCTTTCCTAAACCCACAGTTATTTATTCTTTTTCTCTTTGCTCTTCTTAAAGACGATTTGGTAGATCTCGTCGTAGTGGGAGACAAAGTCCACCTTCAATCCTTTCTTGAGGTAATCGGGTAACTCGCCATAGTCGCGCTCGTTTTCTTTGGGGAAAATCAAGTGGTTCAAGCGTGAGCGACGTGCGGCAATGAGCTTCTCTTTTAGCCCTCCAATTGGCAGGACATGTCCCATGAGGGTCATCTCTCCCGTCATCCCTAGGTCATCGTCGACCCGTTTGTTTAGCAGTAAGGAGAGGAGGGAGGTTACCATGGTGACTCCCGCTGATGGACCGTCTTTGGGTGTGGCGCCTTCGGGAAGGTGCATATGCACTTCGCTCCCGTCAAAGAACAACATCTTCGGAGCATACGATTTCAAAGAGCTGTGGAGAAAGGTCCAGGCTATCTCCGAAGACTCCTGCATCACCTTACCCGCCTGTCCTGTGAGTTTCATCGCGGTTTTTTTTGCCGGGACTTTCGTCGCTTCGACGTAGAGCGTTGCTCCACCCAGCGATGTCCAGGCAAGGCCCGTACATACCCCTATAGGCAGCACTTGATAGAAGCGATCAGAAGTGAAGATCGGTTTGCGTAAGTAGTGCTCAATATTCTTTTCCGTGATCGATACTTTTTTCTTCTTCGACTCCGCACTCTTTTTCTTCGTCGACTCCAATTCTTCGACAATCTCTTTTGCTACTTTACGCAACACCTTCTTGATCCCATTCTCCAGGTTACGTACGCCAGCTTCGCGAGCATAGCCGTTGATCAGCGCCTTAAGGCCTCTGTCAGTAAAGCCTACTTGGCTTGCTTTCAGGCCCATCGTTTTCCTGTTGCGCGGAATCAGGTACTTCTTGGCAATCTGCACTTTTTCATTAGTGATATATCCCGACAGGCGCATCGTTTCTGTCCTGTCCTTCAAAGGTTCAGGAATCGTATCAAGGACGTTGGCAGTAAGGATAAAGAGGACGTTTGAAAGGTCGCACCTGACGTCCAGATAGTGGTCGAGGAAGTCGACGTTCTGTTCAGGATCGAGAACTTCTAACAAGGCAGAAGCGGGATCGCCGTGGTAGCTACGGCTGATCTTGTCCACTTCGTCGATCATAATAACAGGATTCTGCGTCTGCACATACTTCAGCGCTTGGATCATCTTGCCTGGCATAGCGCCGATGTATGTTCTGCGATGCCCTTTGATCTCCGCTTCGTCACTCATGCCGCCAACAGAAAAACGATAAAATTTCCGTCCTAACGCCCGAGCAATGCTCTTGCCGATACTCGTCTTGCCCACGCCAGGAGGGCCTACCAGACAGATGATACTTCCTTTGACCTGGCCAGCAAGCTTGCCTATGCTGATGAATTCCAGGATGCGTTCTTTGATGTCTTCAAGGCCGTAGTGGTCTTCTTCAAGGATAATCCTTGCTTCCGATAGGTTATGGCGGTCTTCACTTCTCATCCCCCAAGGGACGATCGTCAACCAGTCGAGGTAGTTACGACATACCGAGTACTCGGAAGAGATCACGTCCAAAGCACTGAGCTTTTCCAACTCCTCGTCGATGACTTTTTTCACGTCGTCAGGAACAGTACGCTCCTTAAGGCGTACAGTAAATTTCTCCAGATCACACTGTTTGTCGTCTTTTTCGATCCCAAGTTCTTTCTTGATCGTCCTCAGCTGTTCTCTGAGGAAGAATTCTTTTTGTTGTTTGGTGATGGTGACTTCGATCTTCTGGCTTATGCTGTTTTGAAGTTTGTTTAAGTCCAGCTCTTTCTTCAACAAAAAGAGTGCTTTGTCGATGCGGTCATTCAAGTTAAACGCCTCAAGCACCTCCTGCAGCTCCTCACGCGTTCCTGTCGTCAAAGCAACAGAAAAATCTGCCAGCCTACCTGGTTCAGTGAAGTCCGAGTGGCCAAGAAATATTTGCAGCTCTTCTTTAAATAGAGGGTTTAGCTTCAACAAATCTTTGATGATCGCAATAATGCTTAGGGAATAAGCTTTTAACTCCTTCGATGGGGCGGAGAGCTCTTCATGGATTTTGATCTTGGCGGAAAGATGTTTGGTAGAAGGCAGCTTTTTGACGACCTCAATCCTCTTCTCTACACTTAAAACGACTTGGGCGCCACCCTGCTCGATAGGAATGATCCGCAAGATACGTGCTAACGTCCCTACCTTATACAAGTTTTTAAGGCCTAATTTGTAGATGTTGGCATCCTCTTCTTTCGTCAACAACAAGCCGATATACTTGCGCTCAGATGCCGCTACAAGTTTGAGAACTTCGTAGTAAGGCCCCGGCTCGACAATGATTGGTGTTGCCATGCCAGGAAAGAATGGACGCCTGTTCAGAGGAAAGACAAAGACTTCGTCAGGTAACAGCTCCTCTGAAGAAGAAGGGTTGTCTTCGTCTAAAGAGTTCATCAGCGCTTCGTCAAGACTCTCATCGCTATCGCTAAATTCGTTTTCTGTAAAACAGTTCGTGATCAATGGCTCTCCTTCAGAACTCGCCGAATGGCCTAATCTATCTATAGTGTCTTTTTAACGGAAAAGAAAGCGCTATTTTAAGCGGATCGATAATAAACAGCAAACCTACAGAAAGAGTTGGGTGTGACAATAAAGCGAAGACAATAAATATTTTACGTCTTGTATAGTTTTGTTTTGCCCCGGAGGGGCACTCGAGTTTGGCAGTTTTGTAAAAAAATA
>JAFITR010000052.1 GCA_017116025.1 Simkania negevensis | reverse complement strand
ACTGGCTCCCTGGTGATTTATCTAACAACACCGCTTGTCGATGCCCCTTTTTCTTTTGTGATTAAAGAGTAATAGGGGGTAGAATAATCGGCGTTCTTTAATAAATAGTTAAATTTTTATCGGAATGCAATATAACCTGGGGGGGTTTGATGGTTTACAAGCTGTTCAACCTCTATACTGGGGAGACAAAGGGGACGCTCTTTTTTGCCTTGTTGGCCTTTCTTTGGTCCACAGCAGCGACGTGTGGCGTTACTCTTTCTGATGGCCTTCTACTAACCCATCTAGGTTCTTCATACTATCCAAAAGCCTATTTCGTTGCTGCTATCGTACTTTTTTTTGTTGCTTCTCTCTCTTTGCGCCATTTGAGTGGCCACTCGGTAAAGAGACTACTCCTTCTTCTTGTCCTGATAGGGATCGTGGGCTATTCTGCTTTTGCATTGGTGATGGGTAGTGGTGTTGGTGCGGGCTCATCGTTGTTTTGGATCTCTTTGAAAGTTTTCGCTACGGTGTTTGAGGTGGTGATGATCACCTACTGCTGGACATTCATCGACCAGTTTTACGATCTACAAGATGGCAAGCGTCTCTTTGCTCTCTTCAGCTCTGCAACGTTTTTGGGTAGTATTGCTTCGGGAGCATTCATCCATCAGGCGTTAGCTGTTATTGGGGTAGAGGGCATCTTGTTTTTTGTTGCCGGAGTCTTGTTCGTTACTTTTTTGTGGGTGATCAAGATTAATAAAACTTTTTCCGTTCTTGAGGATGACACTATCGGGGACGATGTTGTCCAGGAAGTAGGGGGTATTTTAGGTATCCTTCGTTTGACGTTGGCTTCGCCTTTCTCCCTTGTCTTGATGGCGACAACTCTTCTTACTCAACTTCTTGTCATTGTGACTGAATACAACTACATGCACCATTTTGAGCTTGCTTTTGGCCAAGAGGGTGATTATGTCCTTCTCCTCTTTTTAGCTAAGTGTACTGCTTGGTTGGCATTTTTTAACTTCGTGTTTAATCTCTTCATTTATAGTCGGTTGGCGAAGAGGTTTGGTATCTATAACATCTTTTTTGCTACTCCACTCTTTTTTCTCTCCTTTTTCTTTACCGGTATCTTTTCCAGTTCGTTATTCTTGGCTATTACGGGCCTCTTCATTGTCGAAGCAGGAGCTTATTCTTTCGACGATAACAACTTTAATTTGCTCCTTAGCGGGGTATCAAGCCGTTTAAAGGCCAAAGTGCGTGTGTTGGTAGAGTCTTTTTCCGAACCTATGGGGATGTTACTGGGATCGCTCCTGCTGATGATTGTCAATGGATATAGTATGGTTTTGGGTCTTGCCCTCGCTTTTTCTGCACTGGTTGTCTATCTGTCGTTGCGAGTGCTCTATCCGAAGGCAATCTATCGCAATCTTGCCAACAATGTGATTAAGAACAATGGAGGTGAGTTGCTAGAGAAGTGGCCGGAAAGCCTGCATGCAGAGGCTAGAGAGTTTTTTGAACGTTCTTTCTTAGATGGTGATGGAGCGGTTTGCACAGATGTAGATGCGTTGAAACAGCTGTTGGCAGAGGCTGCTTCATTGTGTCGTGTAGAGAGACGCAAATGGGAGCTGGCTGTTGCTTTTATGGGTAAGAAGGTCGCCCCTATTCTCGTTGACCTGCTTAACGACTCATCGTTGTCTGAGCAGAGTCGCTTGATGGCGGCACGTTCTTTGCAAATGATTCGTCCTTCCAAGCTATGCAAACAGCTGCTCGCTGTGATTCGCAAGGAAATCGATCAAGCGCATTTTTACTTTTTTCACTCTCATGTTATTAAAGAGAGTAGCTGCTCTATTACTGATGTCAATCGATTGAAAGAGGTCCTTCTTGCTGCGTATCATACCTCCCTAAATCTCGTGATACACCTCTTGAACTTGCCAGGTTCTGTAGAAAATACTGAGGTGTTGACCCACTCCTTGCGCAGCCCCAATCAGAAAATCCATAGTCAAGCTGTAGAGACTGTGGGTAAGATGTGCGACCCGAAAATCTTTCAACAGCTTGAACCTCTCCTCGACGACAGGCCTCTTGAACACAAGCTATGCCTCTATAGAAAAAGCAGGAGAGAGGAGTTCTCTTTGCCAGAGCTGCTCGACTACATTGGGGTCAGGCCTGCAAATCTGCAAGAGTTGCAAGTTGAGGGCTCCGAACTTGTAACTCTTACAGATTTGCAGGCCTGACCCCAATGCCTCACTGTAGCAAGGGACTCTTGTCAAACAACTGCCTTTGGACAGGGTTGTTTTCGACTTTGAGTTTCATGAAGCGTATTTTGTCTTCTTTAGGTTCTTCGTTAAGCCATCGCTCTGCTTCGTCTTTATGCTTGTTGAGGTAGTGAACATTGCCGTTGAAAAGGTTTACTTGGAGCAGGGCGCGTGAGATCTCTTGTGCACAATCGCTGCTGTCAGGAAGAGCAGGGTTGTGTTTGTTGCCTTGGATGAGGCTCCCGTCGGGGAAGATCAGCCACATCCGTTTTGCTTCGGGGTTGTCAGAGGTCTTCAGATGCTGCTTGAACCTCTCTGCATCTTTGTTAGAGAGGAGGATGAAGCTCATGTGTCCATCTTCTTTTTGGATAGCGAGGATATGTTCGCCTGGCTTTTGATATTTGCTAAAGACAGGGGAAGCGTTGCTCCCTGTAAAGCGGCAGTTGTCGGTAATGAGGATGTTGTCGTCGAAGATTGCTTCGTAGGGCCGCTCATATTGGAAAAGAGAGGTATCGATAGAGGTAAAGGCCTGCTTGAGGGAGAGGATGTCGGGGTGTCGGTCGTTATCCTTTCTCGATTTGGTCGGATTGGGGTTGGGAGTTGTTAGCTCTTCTATTGTAGGAATCGACCTCCATTCGATTTCGTTTAGAACGGCTCCAGAAAAAGGCATGTTGTATCGTTGTAACTCGTTCTGTAGCTCATTTTCCAGCTCGCGTTCTTGAGTAGTTTCTGCCTCTTGCTGCAGTTCGATGTTGAGTTCTTGCTCCATCCCGAAAAGGTTGGCATGGGATTCAAATACCTCCTTCTGCAGGACGGGGCATCTTTTTGCCCGTTCGATGACAGTGTTGAGGCTACCTTCGAGCTTTCTTCGCTCCTGGTCGTATTGACTACCTTGTGGGAACCTTTGCAGAGCCATCTTCTTGTAGTGTTCAAGAGCCTCGATCGTAGGTGTTTCTCTTGCTAGGCGTCCAAACTGTGCAAAAAGAGAGTCTCCTGATGAAGTGACAAGAAGGTTTTCGTATAGACGGAAAGCATCGCGTATCTCCTCAGGAGTCTCTTTGTCAAAAAGGTGTTTTAACGCCTGCTGGCGGATGGTGTTGTCCAGCTGTTGTTTGAAGGAGCGATAGGTGTCCATAGCGAGGCGTATTGTCTGGAATTTGATGCCAGACTTGATGAGATCCTTGACGGTAGTTCCTCGGTTGATGAGAGAATCTTGGGCGCCTTTTGGAACGAGGTACTCCACATCTTGGAAGAAGAAATATTGTCGTAGTCGGAGGATCCCTTGGAAGAAATTGCGTCTTAAAAGACGTTCGTCGACGGTGATAAAGTTCTTGCTCGTCGGTGTCTGTAGGATGTCTGAGCCCGTCGTGTGGTTCTCATCGTAGTAGACAAATAGCTTTGATAGAGGGATGCCGATAGTAGAGAGATGCTCTTTGCTTGTACCCCCTATGACGTCGTAGGTTTTGGCTCCCTTCTTCCAGACTGCCAGCTGGCCAGCATGTTTGCGCTCTTGTTCCGTTGCATCAGGGCCTGCAGGAGGGAGGTAGAAGAGTACACCTTCGATTTCTGATGTGGGGTCTTGGGCAAAGTGGCGGAGGATGCCGCAAGCGACCTCTTTGTTGTTGCTCCCTTTGAAGTGTCCGCCAACATCGATGATGCCATGGAAGCGGCCTCGTTCCATATGCCCTGCCAGCGTTGAGGTTAGCAGTTCTTCTACGTCTCTTGTTTCGATGATGTGAACGTTCTTGTCTCCTACCTCTTTGGCACGCCTGAGCATGATGTCGGTGATCTGCCCTTCCGTCCCTCTATCAAGCAGAGTGTTTTCATCAAGAGAAGAGTGGTATCCGGGAGCGTTCCATGGTGTCCCCGACATGCCGCGGCGTGTGTTGAGTTGATCGACAAGGTCCTGCGGTGAGCTGCTGAACCGTTTGGTGTAGTAGGTCACGTAGTGCGTAACGGTTTCTGTTTCCGCTGTGAGGAGATGGGCGATGTTTTTGTTGAGATTCGCTGTCGCTTCTTCCAGCTTGCCAGGAGCATCAATCTCTTCTAATGGTACTTCTGTTAGAGATAAAAACTCTTTGGCTTCTTCCGTATCCTGAAACGGCTTGTCGGAGTATTGTGCTGCCACTTTAAACTTTTTTGCCAGATTGAGGAGCTGTAAGGAGGTAATCCCTTGTGATAAAGCAGTGATATAGTGGTAGATCATTGCCTCATAATGGTATCCAAACTTTGTCGTCGCTGGAGTGTCGACGCCTTGGTAGGGAACGACCTCGCCTGCATGATCACCACTCTTTGTACGGCCAAAATGACGGCCACAGCTTTTTGACAATGTCGCCGGCAGTAAGCTGTCTAGCATGTGCTTAGCTAAAGCAATCAGTTCGGCCGTCTCAACAATCTTTGGATTGTTCGACTCTGCTTTTTTTGCCAGAAGTACAAGGAAGGCAACATCTTGTGTAAGTTCATCACTGTTTGGTTGTTGTGAAATCCACATCCGTATTCGATCGAGCTCAGCACCTTTTTCTGGGGGTACAGCCCTCTCTTCGTAGTCGGCAAGCAGTTGTAGGTCGGGATGAATCTTTCCTTCGAGGTAGCGTATGAGAGAATCAGAGTGTTGTGCTGGTACTAACAAATGGGGGTATTGTGCAATTTCTTTGGCAAGGGCAGGCTTGACCCGATTTTGGTAATCTTGTGAAGAGAGTAGCGCTTGTTCATTGCGCCTGATGCCGACAAGGTCGGCCATCGTTTTCCCTTCTCCTATGTCGATCGTATCGCTGGTGAGCAGGGCCATCACATGCTTGACAAGATCTGTCCGCTCGCGCTTGACGTGCTCGCCTTCTCCTATAGGGAAGTTCACCTCACGCAAGGCGTTGAGGACGAGGTCGATCTCGTCGATGAGTGCATCACTCTGATCGCGGAAGATAAGTAAGATCTCCCTCAGTAGTTTGATCTTTTCGATGAGCTGAGCAGGTGGTTCTTGTCCTGCATAGTGGAGGTATTGGTGGGCACAACTCAAAAATTCAAGCTCTAGAGACTGAAGCATTTCACTTTTAATGACCAACATCTCTTCATGTTCGATTGTCTTTTTGAGCTTGTTGCGTATCCATTGAAGGTTTTTAGCTGTAAACTCCTTTCTGACAAGGTCAATGGTGTCTATTTCTTGTCGGAAGTGTTTGCGTTGCGCATTCTTAAGGTTTTCTCGGACAGAGTGAAACTGTGAGGCGGGGGTAACGAAGAGCGATAGCCTGCCAGGCTTGGCGGCGCGGTGCCCTAGGATGGAGGCAAGGACCGCGGTTTTCCCTCCTCCCATGATGAGCTGTATGACGATATCTTCGTAGCGGTTCCCTGTTGCCTCCAGGCGTGTCATCTGTTGAATGAGCCTGATTTGTTTAGGACGTAGCTGCATGTTGCTAAAATATTCGAAGACGAGCAAGGGTACTTCTGCAACAGGATCGAAAGTGGGATTCTCTTTTCCTTCAACGTCTTTTCCATATCTGCGCGCACCGTGTAGCTCGTTGCCGAGCCGTTCAGTATAGTAGATGCGTGTAGGGTCGTCAGAAGGAACATTGTCTTGATCCATGGCAACAAGGAGCTTGGCATCGTTTTCTGCTCTTTGCCACTGTTGGAGCTCTACCGATGCTAACAAATACTCCCCTGTGAGATTGTACAAGCGTTCTATCTCGGCAGCAGTGAGGTTGGAGTTGGCGAGAGTAAAGAGCTCTTTTCTCCCTTTGAGGAAGAGCAGAATGAGGTCATTGAGCTCTAGCTCTTTTTTGGCTCGACCGCCGATAACCATCGACTCTCTTAGTGCAAGATTTGCCTCTGTAGGTTTTCTGTTTGCTAAAGAAAGTAAAATCTTTTCAAGTGGACGTAAATGCTCCTGCTGGCTTGCAATACCTTTGGAAAGGACCTTTTCCAGATCAGAGAAATTTTTGGATCTGCTGAGGGTGTAGTGTGGAGTATCTACATTCTCTTTGCGGCCAACAGCAAGGTCGTCAGAAAACGAAGAAAATTCCCTCTGTATAGCCTCTCTGTACGACTCTTCTGTCGTTGTAATGTCGCCCTCTTCGAGCGAAAGGGTCAAGCTGGGGTCTTCTGTACGATGGTCGGCATTCATCCAGCTTTGGAGCAGTTGTAGGGGAGTCTCTCTTTGCGTAGTTGCTCGGATACGAGTAAAGATCAGCGGCTCTTCTGCAGAAGCAATCTGCGGAGCTTCTGCCAGCTCAGCGCCCGGTGTGAAAAGAGGCGCTGTGACCTCCCTCTTTGCTTCTGCTATAGCTGCTATGCGTTGAGGTTGTTCTGCAGCAGCGATATCTTCTTGTTGTTTCTGTTTTTTGTTATAGGCCTTGTTTAAAGCAATATGGAAGTCGAACAGAGTCTCGGGCGAATAATCGGCAGGGAGATCCGGTGCATCATCTGGGTATTGTACAGCAAAGAGCAGGTAGTGATATAAAACCCAATTGGAGCATGGTTGAGAAGCTATCTCGCTTTGCGAGGAGAGGTTGGAGATATCGATTTGCTCAAGAAAGAAAAGAAGAGCTTCCCTTTCTGCTGCTTTGTTTCCCTTGGCAATGTTGTAATAGGGGATGAAGTCATTCTTGAAGGGGATATACGGTTTGGTAAGAACCCTGTTTTCTCGTTGTTCTTCCTTATATCGTCGATCCCCACTCGAATCTGAAAAATTATAAAATAGTGTTTCATCTTTCCTCTCGTCCTCGTAGGTAGAGGGTTGGAAGGCCTTAGGATGAGCGCGAGTGTCATCACTGTCTCGATAACGATTGGGTAAGACGGGAAGGGAACGTGCGTTAGAGGTGGGGCTTATCGCTGTTGATGGAGCGGCGAGGGTTTGGATCAGATCGTTGCCGTAGCTGTCCGTTTTGAGGTATTGGTAGCGGCGAGGGAAGGTGTCGGAGCCTAGCGAGTAGTCAAGGAGGTCGAGCTCCTCTTCACGGCTGAAACGCAAAGCAGCAGCGACATTGTTGGCACTGTCGATGTAGTTTTTGTAGTCTGCGAGCGCTTCCTTCTTCAACTTGTTAGAGGGTGGCGTATCCGTAGGAGAGAAGGTGGTGCCAGGACGCCTTTCATAGTCGATAAGTTTTTTGTACGCTTGTAAACGGACAGAAGCAGCATTGGCAGAAAAATCTTTGTTGCTTCCTCCTAAGGAAACGATCCAGGAGAGGATATCTAGGCTCTCTTTGGACATCGAGTCGCTTTGAGTAACGGAACGAAGCGATTGGAGCGCTTGACTGTACTCCCTTTGTCCTAGATATAGGTAGGTCAAAAAGAGTTTGCCTTCGTTGTCTTTTGGCTCTGGCTTGCCATTGACCAGGTCGATTTCAATAAAGTGGTTATGCCCTCGTTGGGATACGTTCAACTCCTCCGAGCCTCCTCCAAACTCCTTATACTCCTTTTGTTTTCTTTCCTCATCGACAACGTCGAGACGTTCTTCTGTTGACAGGTGTGGAGTTTCGAGTGCCTTTTGTAAAGGGATAAGAAGCTTGCGCTTTTTCTTGTCTCTGCTTTCCAAAAGGAGATAGTTGTTCATAGTCCCTAGGAGCCCAGGAGCTTTGGTGTCAGCAAGGCGGTACTGCTTGTCATCGTGCCAGAGAGCTTCTCTGCTACCGTCGCTCCCCGTTTGAATATCAAACCGTAGCTCATTACCTCCCAAAGAGAGGTAGCGGGGAAAGTTGATGCTATCAAGAGAGGTTGCTCTTTCTGCTCCTTTCTTCCACATCTCGATGTATTCGGGTCGTTCAAATGAGGCAAGTGCCTTGTGGTCATAGTCTGTGGCATGTAAAAAAGGAGATAGAGTGCGCTTTTTTTCGTCAGGAAGATCTTTGTCGGAGTAGGGGATGATTTCTTTGTCCTTGTCGACAATGTAACAGATCTCTCCTGTTTTGAGATCGGTGATATATGAGGGTGTTGTTGGATCGGGAGAGAGCCAAAAGGCATGGTCGGTTTTGAGTGAATGGGGGAACTCTTTTGGCAATGAGTCTACATGGATGTGCTGGTACCATTTTCCGTCGAACTGGCGCTGCAAACGAGTGATCGCCTCGTATGGGGTCGTGCCGAGAAAGTAATTGACGGTGCGGAAATTGCCAAGGCCAGGAGCGTGGAAGTAGATGGTTTTGTTTGCTTTGCGGTATTGGAACCTGCGGTTACCAAAAAGCCTTTGGTAATCTCGGTGTTGTTCCCATTTGGGAGGCTCTGCGGTATGGAAAAGTTCCGGCCCGTTACGCAATTGCCCCGTTTCGATGTCGACAGACCAGCATCTTCCTCTTTGTGAATCGGTAGCAGGGGTGTAGAGGTTGGCTTGGGAGCCTTTGTGCCAATGATGCTCAGGTATTTCGATGGCTAAGCTTACGAACAGTTCGTTGAAGAAGGCGTCCCTTTCTTGCGATTGGGTCGTATCGCTATCTAACCAGGCTTGCATTGGTTTAGACATCGTCCTGGCAAACTTTTCTGCTTCTGCCGTAAGGTATGGGTCGGCCCATTCTTGATCAATAGGGTTGTTGGCAAAGAAGAGATAACTTTGGTAGGCCGTCTGTAGTTCGGAAGAGGAGAGCTCTCTTGCCTTGCTCTTTTGTATGTAGTGGTAGAGACGGTGGAGGTGGATAGCACTTTTGTCTGAATGCGAGAGATCCTTGTTCCCCAGCCAACCAGTTAAAATCTGGTTTTCGTCGGGCAGCACCTCTTTTCTCCTTTCTTCAGGGAGAGCAGAGCGTATTCTGTCGGCAAAGCGTATGAAGAAGAGGCAGGCGTGAATGTTGGGCCTTGTGCTTGGCTGTCTGTACCAGAAGTCGTTCAAGCCGTTGTTAATGAGCTCTAAAGACTGGGCAAGCAGCTCGGGTTCCTTCACAAGCTGGTCGAAAGCAACTGGTTCATTGATCGAAAAGCCATGCTCATCTTTCCCTGTGTCGACGGGTTTGAAAAATAGGATGTCGAAGAGAGTTTGGAAGGCAGAATTTGCTAGCTCACTTCTGTTGTTGCTGAAGTAGTGGAGCAGATCGTAGGTAAACAAGTGAGGTTCTGTTACTGTTCGCATGAGGTCGCGTTTGGCAAAGTCATCACTATTGTTTGTGGAAGTGAGAACATTGCCTTCTGGAGTCATTTTACAAGCGTTACGTTCCGATATT
>JAFITR010000051.1 GCA_017116025.1 Simkania negevensis | reverse complement strand
GAGGAGTCGGAGGGGCTGAAGGAGCACAGGGGAAACCGGTAGAACAACAAGCTGCAGAAGTTAAAAACATCAGGAATGAAGAGCTACAACTCTACCAGAAGCTCATTACCATCACCAAGAATACAAAAACAACACATGCTCTACTCAAAGCATTAAAGAAGGAGATCAGCCAGGAGCAGACAACACTTGCCCACAAACTGCAAGGTCTCTTGAGGAAACTCAAACAAGGAACAGCTTTATTGAAGCCCTCTAAAGGGACGAAATCTCTCGAAAAAGGGAGCTATAAAATTTTAAAAGGCCTGCAAAACAGCCTTAAAGAGCTACAAACTGATCTAAGTGCAAGGCTCAAAGGGAAAGACAGCACAATTACTCCGAAAGAACAGAATATCGTTCTTGCCCAGCTTAAGGCAACACAGAAGAGCATTGAAGCAGCAATGAGAACAACGGCACAAGGAGGTTCTACAGCTGTTTCTCCTAGCTTATCGAATGATTTTACGATGCTCACCGGAGCGTTAACTTCAGCTCTTGGTGTAGGCTCTAAAAAAAGCGTGGGGGCAACAGAGGATACAAAGGGTAAGAAGAAGGCTGGCGAATCGATCCAGGAGTTGTTGAATACCATCATGCTCGAACAAGTCATGGGAGAAATAGGATACAACATCTCCGCATTTACAACAGCGACGAAGATTACAACTAAAGGGTTGTCGATGGCGAACCATATACAGAGCCTGCTACTCGATCTCAAGAGCAAGATGCCTAGCGCTTATCTAACCTCAGGAGGAGGGCTCAAGTCTGGCCTCTCCATCCGTAAAGAAGCTCGAAACTGGTTCCAACGCCACGACGGCAACCTCATCGGTCTTATATCCCGATCACTCCTCCCCTATATTAAAAGCATGGAGGCTAAGTTCAGCGATCCCAGTTTGTTCGGAAAGGGATTCAATAGCAAAATCGGCAACATATTGACTTGGCTATCAGCAATACAAAACTGTAATCCCGCATCGTTTGCCAGCCTATGGTCTGGGTCCAAAGGTTTTAAGGAGATGAAGGACAACATAGGTAACGCCGTCACTACAGTGACGGCACAGGTCAACGGTAACCAGACCAAACTGAAGATGTATATGGTCAATCTTCAACAAGTCTATCAGATGACGGCAAGCATCCAGAGCTCTTTCCAAAACGCCTCTATGCAAATCCTCGGAAACGTCAGAGGCGCCTAAAAAGCCACTTTTGATAGAACAGCGAGCATCAATATCGCAACGATGTTGGCTATTTTGATCATCGGATTGATCGCAGGGCCTGCTGTATCTTTATACGGATCTCCTACAGTGTCGCCCGTCACCGATGCTTTGTGTGCTTCTGATCCTTTACCACCAAAGTTGCCCTCTTCAATATACTTTTTCGCATTATCCCAAGCACCACCACCTGCTGTCATCGATAGAGCGACAAAGATACCGGTGACCACGACGCCTAGGAGGAGTGACCCAAGGGCGACAAAAGCCTGTGCTATACCACTTGTCATGTAGATGATGGCAAAGAGAAGCAAGGGAGCGACGACAGGGAGAAGAGATGGAATAATCATCTCTTTGATCGCTGCTTTGGTTAAAATATCAACCGTACGGCCGTAGTCTGGTGTGTCGGTCCCCTTCATAATGCCAGGCTTGTCCTTAAACTGCTGACGCACCTCGTCGACAACAAATCCCGCAGCGCGCCCAACAGCAGTCATTCCCATAGAACCAAAAAGATATGGGAGGAGACCACCGATAAAGAGTCCGATAACGACATAGGGGTTTTGAAGGTAGAATTGACAGTCGACGCTAGGGAAGTAAAACTCGAGTTCTTCGATAAAAGCGGCAAAAAGGACAAGGGCGGCAAGTCCTGCAGAGCCAATAGCATACCCTTTCGTCACCGCTTTTGTCGTATTTCCTACAGCATCCAAAGCATCAGTAACTTCACGAACTTCTTTGGGGAGGTTAGCCATCTCTGCTATACCTCCTGCATTGTCAGTGACGGGACCATAAGCGTCAAGAGCAACGACCATACCTGCCAAGGCGAGCATACTTGTAGCGGCAATGGCAATACCGTACAGTTCAGCGTTGAGATAAGAGACGAGGATTCCGGCAGCGATAACGATAACAGGCAATGCTGTTGACTGCATAGAAACGGCAAGACCTTGTATCACATTCGTTCCATGACCTGTCGTTGATGCTTTTGCTATGCTACGAACAGGGTTGTACTTCGTCGATGTGTAGTATTCGGTAATCCACATCAACAAGGTTGTTATCACGAGACCCGTAATGACACACCAGAAGATATTTTTGCCCGTGAAATGGGTATTGTTTATTGTGAAAGAGGTGTCAAAACCCACCCAATAACCAATGAGCAGCCCTATTGCGATCACAGAGAGTATCGCCGTAATAAAAAACGAACGGTAGAGAGCACCCATGATGCTCTTGTTTTTGCCCAGCCAGACGAAGAAAGTGCCAACGATCGATGTCAATATACAAATCGCACCAATAACAAGGGGAAGGAGCATCATCTGCTCTCTAACAGCGTCTTTGAAAAGGATTGCTCCCAACAGCATCGTACCGACAATGGTCACAACATATGTTTCAAAAAGATCCGCTGCCATTCCTGCACAATCACCCACATTATCACCGACATTATCAGCGATAACAGCAGGGTTTCTCGGATCGTCTTCAGGGATACCCGCTTCTATCTTACCTACAAGGTCAGCACCCACGTCAGCACCCTTGGTAAAGATTCCCCCTCCAAGGCGGGCGAAGATGGAGATCAACGAAGCACCGAAGCCCAGAGCAATCAAAGCCTCCATCACATCGCGATTGGCAATACCCATCCCTTTCAGCACAATGTAATAGACGGTAACGCCAAGTAGGGCTAACCCCACCACAAGCATACCTGTAATAGCACCGGAGCGAAAAGCAAGATGCAACGCAGGTTGGATGCCTTTACGGGCCGCTTCTGCCACACGTACATTGGCGCGGACAGAGATATTCATACCAATATAGCCTGCAGCGCCAGAAAGCACCGCGCCAATGACAAAGCCTACGCCAACGAGCCATCCCAGCAGCCAAGTAACGATAAGAAAGACGATCAAGCCAACAAGAGCGATCATACGATATTGACGATTTAAGTAGGCATTAGCACCCTCTTGGATCGCCCGGGCAATTTTGCGCATCTGCTCCGTACCCTCGTCGGCAATAAGAACGCGCCGAATCATCACTCCGCCATAAATGAGGGCGATGAAAGAAGAAATAATTAGAAATGTGTACAGACCATTCATCGGAAATAGACCCTTTTTTGCTTTGTAATTTTCGAAAAGAGTATAGTTCTAGCTGAGTATTTCCATTTTTTTCAAGAACTAAACCCTCCGCACCTTGGCGTTGTCTTTTTGTTGGGCAGTAGCGATGAGGGTGGAAAGGGAGAAACGTTCGACCGTCCCATCACGTTCAACTTCAATATGCTCTGCTATATCGTACAAAGGGATGAGGACAAAAAGCCGCTCTTGCCAACGAGGATGTGGAACGACAAGATCAGGAGTCTGGTACGACCTCCGTCCGTAAAGAAGAAGATCAATATCAATCACCCGAGGCGCTGTCTTAGCCTTAGGTTTTTTGCCGTGACGCGCCTCTATCTCACGAAAAAAAAGTTTTAGCACACACAGCTCTACATCCGTAAAAAAGCGACAGACCATGTTAAGGTAGTTACGCTGAGGAATCTCTGTCTCTACAGGCGTTGTCTCGTATAGAGAAGAGCATTCAAAGTGGTCCAAGGCAGAAGAAAGCTTAAGCTCCGCAATCACTGCCTTGAATATCTCGGCAGTATTCCCAATGTTCCCTCCCAATCCAATAAAAACTTCTTCTCTACCTCTTTCAGCAATTCCCGCCACCCTTCGCATTTTCTTCGCGCAACTATTCATCACCCGCTTATCTGTAAATAGTTGTTCGATTTTTGGCGGAAATTGCTCTGCCTCTTTGCATTTTAAGCTGACATCCAAGTACAATGGCATGCTTTCTACGGACTGGTAGCTCAGGGGATAGAGCATCCGCCTTCTAAGCGGGAGGTCGTAGGTTCGATTCCTACCCAGTCCGTCTTCTTACTCCCCAGCCTCTTCTTTTACTGCTTCTTCTTCTTTTACTACTTCTTCTCTTACTGCCACTTCTTCTTTTTCTTCGTCTTCTTCAATAATTTCAAGGTTCACACGGATTCCGTTGCGACTTGCTACAGACATGAGCAAAGTGCGGATCGCATTGATCGTTTTACCTTTTTTGCCAATGATCTTTCCAATATCGGACTTCTCAACAGCAAGTTCAATAATCAGTGTATGAGTACCGCCAACTTCATTAATCCGTACTTTATCAGGGTTATCGACCAAATTTTTTACTATATAAGCAACAAAGTCTTTCATATTTCAACCTATTAGTTATCACAAGTGTGTTCAGGAGTTTTTAACAATAAAACGTTCGCTAATCAAAATTTCCTCTCCAGCAATCATAAAAAAGCCTCGAATAACTATCCAGCGAATTCGTTGCCTGGACCGGTAATTTAGCTGGTTCTCTCCGCAGCTAAATAATCTGGGTTTATCTGGCGGATGATGTTGTACATATCGTCAGGGAGTTCTGCACAAAAAGTCACTTTTTCTTGTGTCGTAGGGTGATAGAAGGAAAGTTTATAAGCGTGGAGGCATAGACGTGGGGCATCGAAGCGATTGTTGGCTTTTTCACTGCCGTAGAAGGCATCACCGAGGATGGGCGTGCCCTGTCCTTTCAGGTGTAGGCGTATCTGGTGTGTACGCCCTGTTATCGGCTTGGCACGAACAAGAGCAAGCTGTTCCGAATAGGCGAGGACCTCAAAGAAGGTCGAGGCATCTTTACCAACATCACCTTCTTCAGTAAGGATTCGCAAATGAGGTCGATAAGGATGTCTTTTGATGGCGTGATCGACATGTTCTTCTGACGGTTTACCTACGGTAATCGCCAGATACTCTTTGCCTACTTTACGTGCAGTAAACTGATCCACAAGGTTCTGTCGCGCTTCATACGTCTTAGCAGCAACCATCACACCGGAGGTTCCTTTGTCTAGACGATGAACAATACCTGGGCGCAACAGATCATCCCCTTCTGGCAAGTTTTTACAGTGATAGAGTAAACCATTGACAAAGGTCCCTGTCCAATGACCTGGAGCAGGGTGGACAATCAACCCCGAAGGTTTATCGACGACGATGATATCGTCATCTTCGTAGACTATCGTAAAGGCGATGTTTTCTGGTTCGAGGGCAATATCAACAGTAGGCAACAGATGCGCTTCGATGAGATCGCCAGACATAACCTTTATACGTTTCTTAACTCCCTCACCATTGCACAAAACATGACCGTGTTCGATCAGATACTGAAAATACGTACGCGACTGATCAGGGAAGCGGCTAGCCAGCCAGCTGTCTATCCTTACATTCTCTCCTTCCTCGTCCACAACCAAAGAGATCTTCTTTCCTGAAGAAGCATGGTTATTCATGTTCTACCAAAGGAAGTGCTACAAAGTTGAATTTTTCTTTTTTTAGGAGAGGGGCAACATGTCTAAGAAGGCTGGCGATATTGGCCGACAAATCGTCCAGCTTGGCCAAGGGAATGATCGCACCGAGGAACTTGCCAACATAGCGGTTCTTTTCCAGAGAATATTCGTGCAAATAATCGTTTCCGTTATTGATGAACATTTTAATACTGTGGGGGTTAGCACCATCAAACGCTTTTTGGATGTTAGAAGTGACGCGCACGCCAATAAAAAGCCGAGTCTTAATCATTACTGCTGTTTATGCACCTTTTTCATCTTGCTTCATCTGTTGAAAGAATTGATGCGTCTGCTGAACCGCCTGTAGAGCTACTGTTTCCATCAAGACATGATACATTTTTGGGTATTTTCTATTTAACTCCCCTATCGATGCATTGGGAGAAATCCGTCCATCCTCCATGTTTTCAGAAGAAGCAGAAGGTTTACTACCATATGTATTCATATAGGGTTGTCCCGCTTTTTGTGATACCGACACTTTTTTGCTGAAGTTACTTGCTTCATCATCAAGAGGTTGCGAAACAGGCCCTACACCACCTAAATCTGATCCCATCTTACTTTCCTCCTCTTTTAACAAGTTTATTTTATCACAAAAAAGAGTGACAATGCAAGAAGAACAGCAATTCCAAAAAAAAGGCTCTTGTGACACAGTAGGTACTCAACGAAAAGTATTCGATAAAAAGCCGACCGAAGGCCGTGTAGGCAACTAGGGACTAAATGAAGATGTTTGAGCAGGAAAAGATACCATTAGCTGTGGTGGGAGCGACGGGGTTAGTGGGGCAAAAAGCGATTGCGATGATCGATCACCACCCAGAGTTTTACGTTGCAGAAATAGCGGCATCGGACCAGCGTGCAGGCCAGACATTTGAAGAGTCTGTTTGCTGGCGTGAGCCAGGCGACATCCCTAAATCTGTTTGCACGCTAAAACTTAAGCCGATCAAAGAGGTTAATAACAGGTATGTCATATCAGCTCTTCCTGCATCAGTTGCACAAGAAGTAGAACCTGCTCTTGCCTCTCAAGGTTCGTTCGTTTTTACAAACGCTTCTGCTTTTAGAATGCATCAAGACGTGCCTATTCTCATTCCTGAAATAAACATCGACCATCTCTCATTGCTGGAACGTCAAAAGACACCGGGCAAGATCATCACAAACTCCAATTGCATGGTCGCCTTCATCGCACTCGCTTTAGAGCCACTGATGGAGTTAGGAGCAATCGAACATGTTAGTGTCGTCACCATGCAGGCGATCAGTGGTGCTGGCTATCCAAGCATTGACAGCATTGATATCATGGGCAACATCATCCCACATATCGCTGGCGAAGAGGAAAAGATCATAACGGAGACGCTAAAAATTTTAGGAACACAAACACAACCCGCCTCATTTGGCATCACAGTACACGTCCACAGGGTTCCAATATTGCACGGCCATACTGTCGCATTACATATTCACTTTGCCAGCAGTGTCAACATGCACGATATTAACGACATCTACCTGAGTCGCAACCAATCCTGGCCCGGTCTCTACCGATTGTATCATGAAGTTGCCCGTCCTCAACCTGCACGAGATATCGGCCCGTATGACCAAAGCGTTCATATTGGCCGCATCAAACAGGGGGCCAGGGATAATATCATCGGCCTCATCGCCATGGGGAATAACCTCGCCAGGGGGGCAGCAGGAGCATCTGTACGAAACATGGAGGCAACACTCCAGTACAATTCTTCCAGAGAGAATAGAGTATGAAAGTTGCATTGCTCGGATATGGTAAGATGGGGCAAGCGATCGAAAAAAAAGCCCCCGACATGGGTATAGAGGTTGTCGCCCGCATTCGCTCTAACGCTACAAAAGCTGAATGGGAAGCAGTAGAAGCTGCCGACGTATGTATCGACTTTAGTCACCCCGACGCTCTGGTCGGCAACATGGAAAAGGCTCTACTCTTGCAGAAACCTGCTGTCGTCGGAACAACGGGCTGGTATAGCGACATCGATCACATCCAAGCGCTAGTGACAAAGCACAACTTGGGCATCATCTATGCACAAAATTTTGCCATGGGAATCAACCTCTTTATGCAGATTGTTGCCAAAGCAGCGCAACTGATCGATGGCTTCAACCACTACGATGTTGCGGTAACGGAAACACACCATCGCCACAAAGTTGACAGCCCATCAGGTACCGCCCATACTATCGCTGATCTATTGTTAGAGAATATATGCCGCAAGGAGAAGATCTGCACGGAACTGAATGGAAAGAAAATAGCCCCTAACGAACTGCACGTCTCTGCCATCCGCCTCGGAGCTGTTCCAGGAACACATACCGTCATCTTTAACTCAGACCACGATACGATCACATTGACACACCAAGCACATGACCGCTCCATCTGGGCTCATGGCGCATTAGAAGCAGCAAAATGGATCCGCAGCAAAAAGGGTCTATTCCACATCAACGACATGATAGAGAGCAGCAGAGATGGTATCAAGAAACCCTGAGATCGCACACCTCCAGGCAAACTACCTGTTTGTAGAGATCGGCGCTCGCAAAAAGGGATTGTTAGCGAAGAATCCTAAAGCAGACCTCATCAACCTTGGCATAGGCGACACGACAGAACCCATTCCAGCTGTCATTGTAGAGGCATTGACAAAAAAAACAAAACAGCTGGGTTCTTCTACAGAGTATACAGGGTATGGTAAAGCCATCGGCATCCAAAAGCTGCGCGAAGGTATCGCTCAGAAGATGTACAAAAACTCTATTTCAGCCGACGACATCTTTATCTCTGACGGAGCAAAACCTGACCTGGGACGATTGCAAATCCTCTTTGGACGCCACTCTACTCTAGCCGTACAAGATCCCTCCTACCCCGTCTACATAGCAACGAGTGTGATGACAGGCAAGACGAAAGGGTACAATAGTGACAGTGGCCAGTACGACGCCATTGTATACATGCCATGCAAGCCAGAAAACAGTTTTTGCCCCAACTTGGAACAGCTACCAAGAACAGATCTCATCTACATCTGTTCTCCTAACAACCCAACAGGGGCAGTATTGACACACCAGCAGCTGAAAAAGCTGGTCCATATCGCACATAAAAATCGTTCGTTGATCATCTTTGACGCAGCGTATGCAGGGTTCATACGCGACCCCTCTCTACCTCGATCTATCTACGAGGTGGAAGGCGCTGAAGAGGTCGCTATTGAAGTCAGCTCGTTCTCTAAACTTGCGGGCTTTACAGGAGTACGACTAGGCTGGAGTGTTGTCCCCAGGCAGCTTCATTTTGATGATGGCTCTTCTGTACAACAAGACTGGATTCAAATCGTCTCCACATTTTTCAACAGTGCATCAAACATCGCACAAGCAGGGGGGCTTGCAGCAATCAGTGATGAAGGGTTGCAACAGTCGCAAATACTGTGCGACTACTATTTAGACAATGCCAATATCCTACGCGACGCCATCGAATCGGCAGGGTATACCTGCTTCGGCGGAGATAACGCCCCCTACCTTTGGACGGACATCAAAGGTGAAAAGTCGTGGGAGCTGTTCGATAGGCTTCTCCACAAAGCCCACCTGGTCACAACCCCTGGCGCAGGCTTTGGACCCACAGGAGAAGGCTTTTTGCGGCTCAGCGCCTTCGGTAAACGCGACCAGATCGTCGAAGCTGCTCAACGCCTCAAAAACGCGTTGTCCTCGTGAAGGAAGCGAACCAATTTAAACGCGAAGATCGCGAAGAAGCGCGAAGAGAATACCAAAGCCTTTTTATTAAAGCCCGGAGGGCCACATTCCGTACCAAAAAGTTTAAAAAAACATTTTCACTAAAGTTCGCCTACGATAAAGTGTCATCAAGCCAGG
>JAFITR010000050.1 GCA_017116025.1 Simkania negevensis | reverse complement strand
AATCGGTCACTTTAATCCCCCCTTCAGCAGTAAGAAGAATGTTGTCCGGTTTAAGATCCCCATGGATCACACCATATGCGTGAAGGTGGGTCAACGCATAGCCGATTTGCAAAGTGACTTGAAGAGCACGCTCCAACGACATGCCCTGTTGAAGCAGGAACTCCCGCAACGTCATTCCGCGAACAAATTCCATAGCAATATAAACGCCTTTGTCCCAACGTCCATAGCCGTACAGTTTAACAATAGAAGGATGGTGGGACATGGCAATAATGCGAGCCTCTTGAAAGAAGCGATCGACCATGTCTTCACGGCTGAGGCACTTCTCAGCAAGGGTTTTAACGACAAGAGGCTTTTGCGTATTGGGATCGACGGCTAAATACACCTCGCTCAACTTACCTTTAGCAAGCAAGCTCTCGGTATGGTAAGGCCCTATCTGTTGGGGCAGCAGTGCCTCCTCATTTTCCTCGTCCATACTCTCCTTTTAGCCTAACTGTGTAACACGCACTCCTGCCTGGTCGCCAATAGCGACAAGCTCTCCACGTCCGACACAACGGCCATTGATGACGAGGTTTACTCCTGATTCAAGGCTGGTATCGAGTTGTAGTACATTACCTGGTTCGAGTTCAAAAAGCTTGCTCACCGGCATTTTAAACCGCGTCAGCTCGACAACGACAGTGAGATCAACTTGATCGACGTTGAACGTTTTTTTTGCCGCTTCAGACGACACCTCTTCCTCTTTTTCAACAACAGGTTCTCTGTCAAATCCTTCGAGAAAATCATCTTGCCCTTCTTGAGATAGATTTTCTTCCTCGGGCAAGTTCTCTTCAACAGCTTCTTCTGCTTCGTTTATATTGTCTTGTTCTTCCGGCATGCCTTGTGCTACCTCATGATAAAATGGATATTCCAAAAGTTTCATCTCTCCCACCCTCACCCTGCCACGCATCACAGGAAGCCCATCGAGGCTCAAAACAACACGCCCCTTCTGTTTAACAAAATCATAGCCACATTGGTTCAGCAGGAGGATATCACCGGCATTCAACGTCTTCCAAGAGTGAACAGGCAGCGTCGTACGCCCTACTTCAATAGCAAGGTCCACTTCAACCTTTGCAGCCAAAGCAGAGGGAAAATGAAGCGGCTGTTTTTGAACGCAGTGTTTCTTAAAATTTGCTTCATAGGAGGTGGGGAGGAGGAAAACGAGATCTGCAGCCCACCCCTCTCCTCGACAGTGCATAGGACGGTAGAGTGAAGAGGTAGGGAGATCGGCAAGATCATGTTTTCCAAGATACCGGAAAGAGACACCTTTAGAAAAGGGGGTTGCGTTGGCAATATTGAGAAGTTCAACGATCAAAAAGCGTAAGAATCCCTCGCGCACTTCTTCATCCAACGAGGCAAAAGAATCTGCTTTGCCACTCAACATTCTACACATCAACCCGGACAAAGCGTCTGCGTTAAACAAGAGAGAGAAAGAACCGTCAAAAGAAAGGGTGGCAAACTCATAGCTGTCCATTCCCTGTGACAGCTTGGACAACGCTTTCTTTGATGCAAGCGCTTCCCAAGGACCGAGCTCTAAAGAGAAGCTGTCATCACTGATCAGCTTGCATACCTTGGCAGAGAAATCCTGTGTAGGAAATGGAGGGATACCCCCGAGTAGAGGAACCTCTACCAAGCGCAATAACGCGGGGTCGAGATAGGTCGCCCATTCGTGCAACGACGCGCCCACTACCTGCTTTTCTACCACAACGTTCTCCTCTTACAAAAATCGTGCGCCCCTCCGGGGCGCAAACTTTTTTACACCACATTCCCCGGGCTGCGCTCGGTCGCAAGCTCCCTCACTGACCCGGGGCTATCTCGCGTATACCCCTCCGGGGAAAAACAAAATGTTTTGCTCTCTTTTTTCTCTGCGTTTGCATTACTGCCCTTGATCGCCTTCGCCTCCCTCGCCTTCTTCACCTTCTTCACCTTCTTTTTCGGGTTGTGCCTCGACATCGGTGTGTTGTACGGGTTCTAGCTGCTTGAGTTCGATATGGATGTTGCCCACCTGTGCACGTGTGATATTCAGCTGTCGAAGTTGACCCTGATACTGCTGAAGCATAGCAATTGCCTGAGCCTCTTTTTGCGGCGACTCACAATCGAATTTTGCCATCAGCGTACCATCTTCTTGTTTGGTCATCGTCATCTTTCCATTGGAAAAGGGGTTCTCCTTGCTAAGTGGTTCGTTTTTGAGATTAATAGTGATCTTCTCGCGTCCCTTATTAAGGGAAACAGTCCAGCTCTTGGCATATCGATTAAGGACGTTTTTAAATTCTTCAAAACGGTTTTTACTCGCGATATCACCTTTTTTGCCTCCAGCCGCTGCCGCACGCGCGCCCGCTGCCGCACCTTCGATCATCCCCTGGGGCCTTCCAGCCTTCTCTACTCCCTCGACCTTAGAAGTTGCTGCTGCATTCAAAGCGGCCAACCCCTTCTGCCCTTCGGGAGCAACTACCCCCTCTTTACCTCTAGACGACACTTGTCCGCGTGCCTCTTCTTCATCGGAACGAGCCACACCTTTCCCTGCAACACTCTTCCCGCCAACAGAAGAGGTTGGCAGACCCTGCTCTGCCTCTGGATGCGACTGCGCTGCCTGCTCTTGTGCACGGCCGGGCGTCGTAGGAGAAGCCGCGTGTCCTGCCGCCACCCCGCGTCCCACACTCCCCTTTCCAGTCTTGCCAAGCGCTCCTTCTCCAGTCTTGCCAAGCGCTCCTTCTCCAGCCTTACCAAACCCCTCTTTCGACACACCGACTCCCTGCTCTCTACCTGCAAAAGGTCCTGCCTTTCCCTGCTGCTGCGTCCCCTTCCCACTTGTTTGATGCGATGTTCCTTGCTCGGCCGTATCCTCCCGTTTGGTCATCTGTTTAGATACTTCCCGTTCAATAGCGTTTTGCAACGTCTGTTCAGCCATTTCTCCCATCTCTTCCCGTAAGGAGGCTTGCCAAGACGTCGTTGTTTTCTTTCCAGAAGCCAAATCATAGGGAGAGGGGGGCTTGCCCTCGTTTTCATCCTTGCTGGCGCCTTTCCCCTCTTTCTTTTTAGAGACAGCACTCCACTTTGCTTGCCTAGCCTTATCTTCTTCAGGAGAAGGGCGGCCCTTAATGCCTTCCCTCTCATTCGCTTCTCGTTGCTTGATCGGATCGTCTCTGTCTCCTGTTCCCCTAACAGCCATGGTTTACACCTCTACTTACGTTTTTTTCCTAAGAAGATGATATTGCCCATCTCGTCCTGTTCGATACCTTCCTTTTTTATCATCTCAGCTTTCATCTCCTTGGTCCACTCCTCACGATGAGTCTCTATTTTGTCCACTTCCTGACGCCGCTTCCTCAACTCCTCTTCTGCTTCTTCCAAATTCTTCTGCGCTTTCTCAACTTCTTGCTGTTGATCAGATACCTTTTTCTCTTCTACGTCCAGCTTCTCCTTAACGACTTTCAAATATACCTTCATCTGCTGGATTTTTGGTGCTGTTGAGCCTTCATCAAGGACGGCTCGCAGCTGTGCAAGCTTATCGTCATAGTGATCTTTTACCTCGTCACGCGCAGCCTCACACTTCTTCATCTTCTCCTCTTCCACCTCCAAAGCACTCTTCTTCTCATGGACAACCTTCTCTGCACGCTCTACCCTCTTCTTCTTTACCTCCAGCACCTGCTCAAGAGGATATTCCGGCTCTTTTTCGTCCATATCTCCTACCTAAAGAGAGCACGGAGCTGCTGCAAGGTCTCTTCGTAGCTCGATGGTTCGTTCGTGCCTTGGCGCAAAAATCGATTGACCTTGTCAATATGGTCGATAGCGAAATCTGCCGCCTTGTCAGAGCCTCGCTTATACTCCCCTATGCGAATCAACATCTCATTCTTTTTGTAGTTAGCCAACACCTCTTTTAACTTACCAACGAGCTCCAGATGTTCCTTGTCGACAATATTGGGTAACACACGACTTACAGAAGAGAGGACATCGACAGCAGGGTAGTGGTACTGACGTGCCAGCTCAGCAGAGAGAATCACGTGGCCGTCGAGGATAGAACGCACCTCATCAGCGACGGGTTCGTTCATGTCGTCGCCAGCAACAAGGACGGTATAAAACCCTGTGATCGATCCCTTGTCCGAGTTTCCAGACCGCTCCAACAGTTTGGGCAGTGTAGAAAAAACAGAAGGGGTATAGCCTCCACGTGATGGAGGTTCTCCTGCGGCAAGACCTACCTCCCTCAACGCCCGGGCAAAGCGCGTAACGGAGTCCATCATAAAGATCACCGACTTGCCTTTGTCGCGAAAATACTCCGCGATTGCCGTACCAACATAGGCAGCGTTCAACCTCACCTGAGAAGGTTGGTCGGAGGTAGAGACGATAACAACAGAACGAGCCATCCCCTCTTCACCCAAAGATTCTTCAAGAAACTCCCGCAACTCCCGGCCCCTCTCACCGATGAGTGCAATCACATTGACGTCAGCAATGGCATTGCGCGCAATCATCCCCATCAACGTCGACTTACCTCCGCCAGCAGCGGCGAAAATCCCCACACGCTGCCCTCGGCCACATGTCAGAGGACCGTCCAGGCAACGTACTCCAACAGAAAGCGGCTCTTTAATCATCTGTCTTGTTAACGGGTCCGGAGGGGCCTGAATCACAGGGTATGTCTCGGTCAGCTCCAACGGCCCCTTGGTATCGACATCGAGAGGGTTGCCAAGGCCGTCCAATACGCGTCCAAGAAGAGCGTCACCTACGTGTATATGGAGGAAAGAGCGGGTGGGGATTACCACGGACGAAGGGCCAACACCCGACATCTCGCCGAGAGGAGAAAGGAAGACCTCGTCTTTGGTAAAGCCGACAACCTCGGTACGCAACGGTTCCAATCCCTCACGCTTGACAAGGCACACCTCACCCATCTTCACCTGAGGAACAACAGCCTTGATCAGCATGCCCACAACTTCCGTGATGCGTCCCTGCACCTCCGTAAGCTGAGCCTCCTCAAGACCCTCTAACAGCTTCCCAAAACGGTCACCAAAATCCATCTACCTACCTAATCAACTTAAATTTGGACGCCCATGATTGTCTTAAAGGCCTCTAAACCCTTGTTCAAGGCATTGGTAAAGAGCATGATCTCCTGATTGGCGGAGTTCATTTTTGCCTCTACAGCCAACATCGCAGCAGGGTTTAAAGACTTACCATCACGGCCCATTTGTTCTGCATTTTCATATGCGCTATGCAGCTGGTCCTGCGACTGCGTAAGCCAACTAAAAGCCTGCAACATCGGTGATTTACCCGATAGATGGGGTTCTTTAATCGCAGTGGATACCCCCAAATGAGAAAAAACAGCTTGTAGGCTGTTGTGTGCCCTGGAAAGCTTATTCTGCATCAGCTGGCGGTCTGCTTCTCTAAAGACCTTGGCATTAGGATGCTTGATTGAGAGGTCCGAAACAAGCTTGACCACTCGGCCCAGTTGACCAAAGCGGTGGGAAAGAGCCCCAAGCGCACCTTCAGCAGCGCCCATCGTCGGAGCTGTCATCAACGGCTGTTTTGACGCAGAAATCTTGGAAAGCACTTCCATAGGGGAGATCGGTGCAGCCTTCTCCACCGCCCCTCCGCCCGCATTTAAATCAAACGGCTTATTCGGCTCCCCATGAGGGCCAGCATCTGGGAGCGATCTATAATCGCGGTCAGCAGACGCCTGGTCCGTCTGCGGCTCAGGATTCCCTTTGCGGCCAATGTTGGGTGTAATATTGTCAGTCATAACCACCTCCTCAATGCGATGGCTTCAGCTCGAACGGGCCCCCTTCAACGGAACGCTCTTGTTCAAACCACTCTAGTGTAGAACGAGCAAGGCCTTTGGCAGCCTCGTCTTCGTCATTCTTCAACGCCTCGTTTAGCAGCTCAAATGCCCGTTTTTCCATCTCTACAGGCAAGACACCACTCTTCGACAGATCGTTGTCGAGCTTTTTGTGAATAAAGACAGAGAGGAAGAGCGTCAGCCCCAAAAACGCTTTAGCCATGTTGTTGTTGGCATCTTCTTCCAACAAAGTATTATAGATCTTCATCGCACGGGCAAGTTCCATCTTCTGTACAGCGATAAAAGCATAGCCCATCCGGGACTCAAACGAATTGGAGCGCAACGCATCAGCTGCTGCAAACAAGTGCAGAGCAGCCTCTTCATCACCCTGATTGACCGCGATATAGCCTGTCTCGACAAAAAGTTTAAAATCCTCGTCATAACTTGCAAACCTTTGAACCATCTAACTTCTCCCCCTACTTGATGTTTTGTGCCACCTGCGACATCCCGGTGTTCATCGCACTCAGTACGTTCGTCGCCGCTGCAATGAACTGCGACAGCTTATTCATCGAAAGCTGCAGCTCGAACATCTGCTTCAAACTCACCGTGCCTCCTTTTGCAGCAGAAGGAGTAGAAAATCCTTTGATCTTGCCTTCAACGGTGGTCGTATAACTCTCTAAAGCAGAGATTAAGTTATTAAAATTTATACCACCACTACCACTACTACTACTGCTGCCGCCGCTAGGATCAGTCATCCAGAACTCCTACTTAATACATTATCCATTCACAGTGCGCTGGATTCTCCCCAGCACGCGATCAAACGCTTCATAGCCGTGTAACAAGGCCTCCGTTTTTTTAAAATCGTCTCCGTCAAGCCCCTCACGCAACGATGTCTTAAGCTCGCCAAGCTTCGTTGCAGCACGACGTTTTAACTCAGAATAGCGCTCAGGTTTTGCCTTAAGCTCTTTTTCTAAAGCAAAAACAAGCTTAGGAGTGCCCTCCTTTCCTTTCAATCCAAACATGATCGTCTCCTTTTATGCTCAGTTATATCGAGTTCACTCTTTATACTCAATTTTGTATTTCATCCCACCCTTTTCTAAAAGGACAGCGTGAGGAGTAATGGAAGTAATCACCATCTCATTGATCACATCTCCTCGCGAACGGATCTCTCCATCAATCATCACGCTGATGCTCACCTGGCCATGAGAAGCGTATCCTTGGACAGTATATTGGCTTGTTATATTGATCGCCGACTGGTCAGAGTCCACCTTAGCAACAAGGTCTTTAATCGAACGTATTCCAGGGACAAGGCCCAAGCTGGTGAGAAGGCTTGCAAATTCACCCGTTCGACTTTTGTTGATATACCCCGACAAGGCAAGCTCGCCACTGGCCAAAGCGACAGAGACATTGTTAAAAGCGTGGTCTTGCAAAAGAAGCAGCACCTGTTGATGGAGCGTCTCTTCAACAACGACATTGTACTGCAAGCGGTCTATGTAGGGAAAGTGCAGGTTGAAGTAATCTTTGATCGACTGCAACTCATCTTCGCTTTTCAGATAACCGGAGAGGGAGAAGAGACCTGGATTAGCAGCTTGGAGACTCACCCCTTTCCAATTTGGATTCTTAGCGAGCAAGATGTTGTACTCCTTCCAGACGTATGCATCGATGATGACATTGTTCTCTATACTGCTCAAAAACTTCACTCCACGCAAGTTGTACAACATCTCCATCTCTTCTGCTCCAGTGAGCACATGTCCAACAAGGAACAGCTGACGAGTAGAAGAGTTGTAAGTATGAGTCACGCCGGGGAAGGTCCGCAGAGCGACAACGATCTCTTTCTGATAGTCTCTCGGAGTGATTTTTACTTCTTCTTGAGTAAAAAGAGAGATCAGGGCAATAACGACAAAGACCCCTACAATGATCAGGGCAACAATAAGGAGTATGCCTCCCAGCCTCGTCTGCTTACGTACCGTTTCAAGCGCCTCTTCATCTTTTACCTTCTGCTCAAGCTCCTCGACGGTAATAAGATTCTCTGCAACAACACTCTTCTCCTCTTCTTTCTTTTCTTCTTTTGCAAGGAGAGGAGCTTCTTTTTCGGGAATAGGGAGATCAGCGACAACAGTCTCCGCCTTCGCCTCTCGGTCAAGGACAATCAACGAAGTCGTTCCCAACGTGATGACACGGCCTGCAGGACCTTCTTCCCTCTGTTGAATCAGAGAGCCGTCAACAATAACTCCGTTGCGGCTGTCGAGGTCTTCGACAACAACATTGCCGCTATCGTCAACCGTCACCCTCGCATGTTGACGCGAAACACTTAAGTCGTAAAAAACCACGTCACACGCCAAAGCATCACTGCCAAGAAGATAGCTGCGTCCAGGCTGCAAAGGAAACTCCGCACCACTGTTTGGACCAGTTAATACCTTCAACAAAAAGCGGCCCGTGCCCTCCAAATTGATCTGAAACGGCGGAGGCTGCTCAATCTCTTCCTCTTCTACTGCTTCTACTGCTGCTTCTTCTTCTTCTGCTGTTATTTCTTCTTCTTCCGCGGCTGCTTCTTCTGCTGTTTCTTCCGCTGTTTCTTCCGCTGGAGAGGCCTCCTCCTCTACTACAGGAAGCTCTTCTGCCTCTTCTTCTTCTGGCTCGGGCTCAGGCTCGGATTCAAGTTCAGGTTCAGCTTCTTTTTCAGGTTCAGCTTCAATATCAGCTTCGTTTTGGACAAAAGTAAAGAGTGCGCTACCGACGCGAAGCTCGTCGCCGTTGGCCAAAGGAGCAGGGTCTTCAGAAGCTTCGCCATTGATCGTTACTGGGTTGTCCATGTCCAGATTGTCAACAAGGTAACGATCTTCTATCTTCTCTACGACAAAATGAACAGGAGCGACCTCTGGATCATCAACGACAAAATCGCAGCTAGCGGCATCACTGCCTACAACCCAGCGATTGCCTTGGTCGAAAGAAAGCTCCATACCTTCAACGACATTACCTTCTAAACCAACAAGCTTTCCCGTCATACCGCCTCATCATCCTTTATCCGCTCTTGTTGTGCTCTTCTACCTCGCCACGCCAAAAGTCAACGACATTGAGAAAATCTTCGAACACATCACGAAACTCAGCATATTTTACTTCGCCAGGAACGTCCCTAGTGAGATAGAGTCTCTTTCCTGCACCGTCGAGGCTTAGCACCCCCCCTGCCGTCCCTTGGCCAAACAAGTTGCCACCCATGACGTCCATAACAAAAAGTTCCAAGTCTTTCTGGGGCAGGGCAACGACCGAACACGACAACGAAAATCCGGGCGACAAATCCAACACCTTGACAACGCCCCCTTCTCCCTTTTCAACAGGGACAAGAAACTCGCGCGCGTTTTCTTCCAAAGGCTCAAACGCCACACCAAGCTCGCCGCTTAGCTTCTGTACATGCTCAGAAAACACCACACCTCACCCCACAACGTTTTATCCACGTTGTACACGTCAACAGCTAAACTGTAAAGTCTAATTTGCACGGCCTTTGTTACATAAATAACCACTGAGCCAGTGAGATCAGTGAGAGGGACAACAGGGACAAGAGAGGGACAACAGGGACGACAGAGACAGCAGGGACAACAAAGACGGCCATCTTTTTTTGTGCTTTTGTTGCTACGTTCTTTACCGTTGATTTTCAACGCTCGAGTTTGACAGTTTTGGAACCAGACC
>JAFITR010000005.1 GCA_017116025.1 Simkania negevensis | reverse complement strand
TAAATAGGTCCAAAAGTCCAGACTGATTTTCTCTCTTTAAATTGGAATGAGATTAGGGCCAGGCCTGACCCCAATTCCAGTAAGGAGCGTGTGGCAGGAGTTCTGCGCACAGCCCGGGTTATTTAATCCCGGGGTAACCCGAAATTAATAACGTATTAATAGGCATCTGTTATACTTTAAACAAAAAACTTAATCAGAAAATGCAAACTTAATAAAAGATTGTTTTTATGACCGATCAATTAGCTTTGTGCAATCGTTATTCACCTGCTTCTTTCGATAGACCGTGATCGATTACCATCGCTACCGCGATGACTTTTTGCAATACCCCTAAAAACTCACGTTAATTAACCTGAATTCGACGTAAGGAAAGCTTCTGAAAATGGAGCTTTTGCATAAATCACTACGGAGCCACTGAGATCCGCGAGTGAATATGAGGTCAATGAGATGGAAGTGACGCAAAACAGATAAAAAGGGACAAGAGGGACGACAAAGACAGCAAGGACAAGAGAAGTGCTGTCCGTTTTTGTCAGCAATCAACGACATCACTGCCAATCTTCAAGCAAAACAAGTTATTGACGGCTAATTATCCACGTCTATATAACATTCACGAACCCTTTTACGAAAACGAACAACCAAAGCAATTTTACGAAGTAGGTGTACAATGACTCTTTTGCAGTTGCCAACGGGGCAGAAGGAGCGTCAGGCGGAACGAATTGCAGCGAAAGAAGAGAACGAGAAGAGGAAGGAGGTATACAAGCGTTTCAAGGTGAAGGTATCGCCTTTTTTATCTAGGCTGATGCGCGAATCGGAAGCGGTAAGGAAGCAGTTTCTTCCAAGTTCAAACGAGCTCATTGAGTTTGGTGGAACAGCAACGCCTTTTGAAGAGGGTAGGGAGAAGGAGGGGATTTATGGTTTAGAGAGGCTCTATGTTGACCGTGTTCTTTTGACGCCCTACTTTGAGTGTTCTGCCTATTGTCGCTACTGTTTTAAAAAGACGCGCACCCTTGGCGGCGATGAAGAGATCGAAAATCGGATGATGACAGAAGAGGACCTTCAACACGCCATCGAATACATCCGTAACGACGAGAGAATCCGAACGATACTAATCACCGGTGGCGATCCATTTGCCAACCCGCCTTTACTAAAGAAGACGTTAGATATGGCTGTCACGATCCCTCACATCAACAGGGTACGTGTAGGCACGCGCAACATTCTTTTTGAACCGCATCGTCTTACTGACGAATTGGGAGCTCTTCTCGGCAGCTACAACAGGTACGATCCGGACAATTTAGCAAACTGTTTAAATATTGGTGCAGGCATTTCGATCAACCATCCTGACGAGCTTGCTCCTGAGGTACGCCGTGCGATCATGAACCTCATCCGCCATGGGGTAAAGGTGCGTGGGCAGGTGGTTTTATTAAAAGGGATCAACGACAACGCCAAGACGATAAAGGAGTTGTTCAACCTCTTTTTAGATATGGGCATGTCCGTATACTACTTTTTACACTGCATGCCCGTTATAGGAGGGCTTCACTTTCGCACTTCGGTACAGAAGGGTATCGACATCATGCGTGAAACAGCAAACGAGACGGGAGAGAGTTGTCCCATCTATGTTTACTGTACTCCTATAGGCAAGCACCGCATCAGTCCAGGGCACACTCTCAACTATGTAACGATTGACAAGAAGCGCTACATCAAAGCGACAACGCCGTACAAAGCTGCCGACTTCAAAGAATTCACGGGTAAGAGAGAGCTACCCCCTCTCCACGACGAAAACGAGGAAGGCTATGTCATCTCCCACTACCTCGACGGAGACGACAACAGTTAAAAGAGGATGTTATGAGCACCATTGTCTCTTTTGCATACTACGCACGCAACCGCGGGACAAACCTACACGCACTAGCCTCTGCAGCTAATGCACTAGGGTTTGATTGTATCGTCGTCACACGCCGTACAGAAGAGCTTTCTAACACCACGTTCTTCAAAGAGGTGGTCTATATCGACCGATGGGATCTGGACACGCTCGACGCCACTCTCAAGCAGCTTCAAAAGCGTTACCACATAAAATCGGTGGTGTCAGAAGATGGCATATTTCATCCAGACGGCCTTCTTGGCGCAACAGTAGCAGATCTTGCCAAACGCCACGGCTTACCTTCACAAAACGCTGACGCTCTCTGGCGCACCAACAACAAGTATCTCACTAGAGACGCTTTGACCCATGCAGGCCTCAGGACAATCCGCTACGGCCTTGCTCAAGACGTCACTTCGTTCCAAAGCGTTCTGCAACACGTAGGCCTACCCCTCATCATCAAGCCGCTGTGTGGCGCTGGCTCAACATTTATTCTCAAAGCCGACACGCCGGAAGAAGCGCTCGACCACTTCTTATACGCCCAAGAGCATTTCCAACACGCCCACTACGCCAAGCTTCTCTGCAGACACCAACACACCTACCAAGACAAATCCGGCAGGCAGATCAGCTTCGACCCGCTCCACCACTTCCTGATCGAACAGTACATCCCCGGGAGGGAATTCAGCATTGAGTGCATTGTAACAGAAGATGAGGTATTACCCGTCCTCATCCACGACAAACTCAGTGTAACACAGCGGGGGCGTGTGTTTCTCGAACATATCCTCATCGCCCCTCCCGCTTCTTTTACTCTACAAGAGATCGAAATAGCCAAGCGGTACGCTATCGATGCTGTCAAGGCAACGGGGCTTCAAAACAGCGTCATCCACGTAGAGATGCGCTACGACAGCACTCTAGGGCCACAGATTATTGAAATCAACCCACGCATAGGTGCAGGGGCAATCCCTCGAAGTCTAAAAACGATGACGGGCATCGACCCCTACAAAGCACAGCTTCAGCTACTAACAAAGCAGTTCATCCCACAGAGTTCTTACCCCATCATAGCACCACCACACGCCATGTTCTGGCTTTTTTCTCCTCACAGCGGGCGTCTAAAAGAGGTGAGCGGCCTTGAAGATTTGGACAAACTGCCGGGCATCATCGACGTCGAGCTCACCTACCCTATCGACAGCATCATTCACGGCGACGACGAGGAGTGCTTTCTTGTCCAGTGCTGGATGCAAGCAGAATCAGCCAAACAAGCCATAGACACCTACCAACAAGCCTTTGATGCCGTCACCATCGACGTTGAACCCACCAAACAGATGACCCACGCATGACTACACCACGCACATCGTTCCGGACTTTTTATTTTCTCGCCTTGGGGAAGTTCATCTCGGAAATCGGCACCTATCTCGATACCGTCGTCTTCAGCTTGTACGTATACCAACTTTCGTCAAGTGCCATCGCAACAGGCAGTTTTCTCGCCCTGCGGCTATTCGGCAGCGTATTTGCCGGATTCTACGCCGGCGTTCTCGCCGACAGGCTCAACAGGAAGAGATTGATGGTTGTAGCAGATTGTGCACGCGCACTCGCGCTCCTCGTCTTGCTTCTCACCCCCACAACCAGCCATCTTAACATCCTCTACGTTATTGGCTTTACCCTCGGCATATTCAACGTCCTTTTCGACGTATCCCTACGCGCCGCCATCCCAACGATACTAGGCAATAAGCAGCGCGTACGAGCCAATGCCATCATCAACAGCTCCATCGCCCTTGCCGTCGTCATTGGGTGTCTTTTTAGCGGGCTTCTCGCCGACACTCTCGGATACCGCATCACCTTCCTCATCGATATGGCAACATACCTCTTCTCCGCGATCATCATTGGATCACTCAAACTGCATACCAACGAAAAAAAAGCATCTTCTTCCTCTTCTATACGCTCTTTTGTAAACGATGTGCGCCTCTCCTATACCGCCCTTAAAGCTCTACCTATCCTCTTTGCCATGATCATCTTACGTCTGTTAGACGCTTTCGGCTCGGGATCCCAAAATATTGCTACGCCAATATTCAGCCAGGCGCTCTACCCAGAGAAGCCTGCTTTAGCAATGGGAATCATCATGGCAACATGGGGAATCGGGAAATTCAGTGCCTCGCCTCTGCTACGACGCTACCTTGAACGCTCCGACAGCAGGATTGAGCCGACCTATGCCATCGCTATCTTCACCATGTCGGCATCGTTCGTCGCACTATTCTTCAGCCACACGCTTCCCTTCATCCTATTTTTTGCCGCCACAGCCGGCGCAGCTGACGGCGCCAGCGAGATATGCCTCGACTCTCGTCTACAAGAAATCCCTGACAAGACACGAGGCAAAGTTTTCGGCGCTTCCTACACCTTTCAGATGCTCGGATGGGGAGTTGGTCTATACCTATGCGCACCTTTCTTCCAATGGTTTTCTATCGGATACGTCCTCCTACTCTTTCACATCTTGCCGATAGCGGCCTGTTGTGCCTTCGCTGCTCTATTAGTAGTAGGCCACAAAAAACAAGCGAAAGTGGCACAAAATAAATAGGAAGAATAGGGGTCAGGGCTGACCCCTACATTTCGGGGATAACGTCGATATTGGGGCTCAATTTTGCTCGTAGGATTTGTTGAACGGCGGAGAGTGTTGCTCCTGTGGCGGAGAAGCATGTGGTACAAGCTCCGGAGTATGCGACGATGACTTTATGATCGTCTTTGAAGTCGAGAACATCGATACCACCTTCATCGAGTTCCACATAGGGACGGATTTCTTTATCGACGACGTCTTTGATCATCGAAATTTTTTGATCGTAGTTGAGTTTTGGCCAGCCGGGGTATCCTTCGCCTTCAAGGACGAGATCAAGGCTCTCGGATACAGGCGAGACATATCCTTTAGCAAAAGGGATACCTTCACACTGTTGAGCTGCTTGATCGAGCGCTCCTAGAACGAGGTTGAGGTGTGTATAGGTTTCTTTCGGGAAAGCGGGGAGGTCGCTCTTATCACGCAAAGAGGCGTCGACCATATCGGCATTAAGGCGACCGGCTTGGTCGTAATTTTTCCCGATGACAAGATCGCAACTCGCTTCTGCTGCTGCAATCAACGCGGAATGGCCATAAACCTGGAATTTTGCATCGGCAATGATGCCATCTTCGAGATCGACAAGCCAATAAAACTGGACGACATTCTCCTCATCAACGCTACCTTCTGTTGCAAAAACGAGGCGCATCTCACGCTCCGAGGCTTCTTCTTCTGTAAAGAAACCAACAGACCAAGGGTGGTCAATTTTCGCCATCATTTTTTTTGAGTAGAGAGCCCACGGGAAGGGAGTCAGCCATTCTTGTTCTGCCATCTGTTTATCCTCCCATCTTTGTAAATGCGATTTTCTCTGACATCTTGCTCAGTTGATGATATGCCTCTTTGATTTTATCAACAGCAGCTTGGATATCGGACTCCGTCGTATATCTCGACAGGCTAAAATGTAGAGCACTTCCTGCTACACCAGCGTCAATACCAGTAAGCTGTAGAACGCGATCAAGGCGTTGAAACTTGCCTCCACCAACGCTAGCGAATACCCCCTTACGGCTAAGGGCGAAGAGTAGAGCCTCGTTTGACACAAAAGGGAAGGCGATCACACTCGTATTAGGAAGACGATCAGCATCCATACAGAGAGATTGAGCAGCAGGCACAGCATCAAGAAGATTTTCTTCAAAGGCATTACGCAGCCTAACAACTTCTGTACACATATGATTGAGTCCTTCGTCAAGCTGCTCTGCCGCTTTTGCCAAGGCAACAATACCAGCGACATCCAGTGGGCCACCACGCATCCCCCACTGCTCCTGTCCACCGAGGATCAGAGGGCTCATAGGAACGGTATTCGCATAGTAGAGTCCTCCGGTACCTCTCGGAGCGTGTAACAGGGAGCTTTCAAAAGTCAATATATCAGCAGGCAATGGCTCTTCTGGATCAAAAAACGTCTTTCCCAAGAGATAGGAGGCCTCCAAATGCAAAAGGGTTTTTTTCTGACGGCATACTTCGGCGATTTCTTCTACAGGATTGATCACACCCGTCAATCCGTTTGCCCATGAAAGGGATACGAGAGCAGTCTTTGCTGTTATCGCCTCTTCTACCGCCTGAGCGGTCACAACACCTTCGCTATTGGGAGCAAGCATCTGAGCAAAAGCTCCCTCTTCTTCTAGCCGTCCCAAAGCCATCAATGTCGGGGCCTCTTCGATGGTGGAAGTCAAGAAGTGGTTTTTGCCCTCTACCTTGGAAAGATCACGAAATAGGGAAGAAAAAAGATGGTTAACAGCCTCTGCTCCCGAGGAAGTAACGAGGAAGCGGCCATCCTTACCTGCAGCGAAAAAAGAGAAGATTTTTTCATACGCTGCTCTAACATCGGAAGCGACCTCTACTCCCGCAGCGTAGGGAGCTATCGGGTCTGTCCATTTTTCAGTCAGGTAGGGCAGCATCGCCTTGCAGGACTCTGGTGAGGGAGACGTAAGTCGATGGTTATCAAGATAGATAGGGGTTAACATGAAATTAAAGTTCTTCTCTAGTAAAGGATCCTTGTTCGTAGTTAAAAATCAACGGCGCTCCTGTTGGAATTTCGAGTTGTAGCACTTCTTCTTTGCTCAACCCTTCCAAGTCCATGACAATGGAACGCAAAGAGTTCCCATGAGCGGAGATAAAAACATTCTTTCCTCTTTCTAGCATGGGGACAACTGTCTCTTCGAAATAAGGGATGGTACGCGCCGCTGTCATCTCTAAGCTTTCTCCGCCAGGAGGGGCAATATCATAGCTGCGCCGCCAAATATGCACCTGTTCATGTCCATATTTTTCTGCCGTCTCCGACTTGTTCAGTCCCTGCAGCTCTCCGTAATAACGCTCGTTGAACTGCCAAACGTAATAGACAGGGATCGTCTTACCTTCTGTCTTGCTGCTGTAGATTTTACCCCAATCCGCAAGTTGCGCTTCATCATCGTGCTTAACAACCGCCACTTTACCCGAGTGATGTTGACTCATTACCAAATAGGCCGTCATCTGCGCCCGTACAAGGGTAGAGGTAAAGACTATATCGATAGGGATATCTTTGATCTTCCTGCCGCCTTCTAGAGCCTCGTGAATCCCTTGGTGGCTTAAGGGGATATCCACCCAGCCGGTAAAGAGGTTCAACTGGTTCCATAGCGACTGACCATGGCGCATTAAAATTAGCTTTGTCATCTCTGATCGCTCCTTACCTGAGTACTGACACCATCTTCAAAGTAAAACATTGTATGCCAATCCATCTTTTCCAACAACCGGCGTTGTTGCATAAATAACCAGTGAGCCAGTGAGATCCGTGGTTATTTGTAATCGGTCACGGGGCACGGGAAGCTCCGTGACCGACTACGTTTAAGTTAGGAACGAAGAGAACAAGATAAACAAGATCGTCAAGATTCACAGGATAGCTACTTATAAGACATTTTTCGTATTAAAAAATTTAAAGATAATGAACTCATATGGACTACTGATTTACAGGTAGCGATCCCCGCTGGAACAACCTTTTGACTATCAACGTGATATCTACCACAGAGAGCACAGAGGAAGAGATCTTTCATGACTATTTCAAGAAAAATGCAGTCCAAATATCCTAAATTTTTCTCTCTGTCCTCTGTGGTAAAAATTCCAGCGGGAACCTCTGATTTATAGGCAGCGATCCTCTCTATCTTTCCATCTTGCTTATCTTGTTCCTTTCCGTGGCTATTTAAACCGCTGTCGCTGTATTAATTACGCCCCCATACCCCGTGACCGATTACGGTTATTTATACAACAACGTCCTGGCGATTTATGTTGAAATTATTCTTAATTCCGCTTAAAATTAAATTCGTTTCTTTAACAAAAAATGGATTTAGTTAACTCATGAAAACAATCATCTATTCCTTATCTTGTTTAATCCTCTTTTTTTCTCCTCTTGCAGCGGATACGAATAATTCTGCCCTCTCTGTTTTAGTGATAGGAGGAGGGCCTGCGGGGCTTGCCTCTTCTATTGAGGCACGTTTATCTGGAGCAGAAGTCGTCGTCGTTGAAAAAAGGCCGGCATACATTCGTAACCCGAGCATTTTTTTACTTGAAGAGGCAATAGCCCTGTTGGAGCAATGGAAAGTTTCAATACCGGAGATGAATGCCCTTGGGGATTATGGCGAACGCATTGGCTTTGTTCAAATCAACGCACTTGAAACGGGGCTGCAAAAAAGGGCTCATGAGCTCGGGGTACGCACAATTTTGGGCGAGTTTTGCAAGACCGAAGGCAATTCCCAAGCAAACATCATTACTCCAAACAATGAGATCCTCCAGCTCTCATATGACCTTCTTGTCGCTGCAGACGGCACCCACAGCAAAGTAAGAGAATGCACAGAGATCCCTCTAAAATTTTTTGGCACTAGCAAAGGGATTATTGCTCTAATGGAGACGGAGCGATACGATGTATCCATTCCCGATGGGATCAGGGTAGATGACACTTATCTCAGGAAAATTGCTATACCGAATGCCAGCCTCATCTTTATGCAAAGGCTGGCAAACACTCCTAACGCAAACCTGACGATACCTATTGACGACCTCATCCATGCTATCGCCCATTGTGGATGGTTAGAAGAAGCAAAACAGGTTCAAGATGGCAATAGTGACCTTCTTGAGGATATCACTAGTTCTTTTCAGCAGGCGGAAAGGTTCGTCGATGTAGACAAAAACATCATCTTGCTGGGAGATTCAGCTGCTACGGCTAGCTTCTATACAGGCATTGGAGCCAATACAGCGCTAAAAAGTGCAGCCATTAGTGGTTTTCTTTTTAGAGACTTAATCAGTGGAAATCCAGCAGCCTATCAGGAGTACAACGAGAGAATTGACAATGCGACAAATTTCATGATCGATGAAAATCGTTTTTTATTTACAGAAGATAGATGAAAAATCGATTAAGTAAAGTATTGGCTGCGTGTGGGGTAGCCTCACGTCGTCGGTGTGAAGAGCTGATCCATGCGGGGCGTGTGAAGGTCAATGGGCGCGTGGTGCGCATTCCGCAGGAACATGTTGACACCGAGCATGATGTATGTTGTGTTGACGGCAGCCAGGTGGGAGTGGTTGAGAAGAGGGTCTATTACATCTTGAATAAGCCCTGCGACCACCTTTGCACAAACAGCGAATACGAACGCAGGAATCGAGTGATTGACCTTTTTCATGGTGCTGGTAAGAGGTTGTTTACGGTAGGGCGCCTTGACAGAGAGACAACAGGTTTGCTGTTGGTGACCAATGACGGTTTTTTTGCACAGCAGGTAATCCACCCCTCTTCCAATATTGAGAAAGAATACCTGGTAGAGGTTTCCGATCCGATCAAGGTAAGCCATCTGACAACGATCCGGCGCGGCTGTTTTGTCGAAGGGAGCTATGTCACCCCGTTGGAAGTAGAAAAACAATCAGAACGCACCTTAACGGTCATCGTCAAAGAGGGAAAAAAGCGTGAGGTGCGATGTCTGGTAAAAAAATCAGGATTAACCATCCACGCCTTGATGCGGATCCGCATTGGCAAGCTTCTGTTAGGAGATCTTCCAAAAAAGAAATGGCGCCCTCTAACGGAGCAGGAAAAGCGCCTCATCTTTTCTTAGTCTAGGATACAGTAGTATTCGTGATCATTGCCTTCGCTGTCTTGGAAGACTTTTTTAGGCGGTTTACGGATAGCACATTCTTCTTTGGCATGAGGGCAACGTCCAACAAAAGGACATCCCTGCTGTCTATCTGCCAAAGCTTCTATTTTGCCTCGCATCACGGTACGGTCTTTTTTTTCATCAGGATGTTCTTTCGGTATTGCCGACAACAAGACTTCCGTATATGGATGTTTGGGATTGGAATAGAGCTCTTTAGCAGAAGCTGATTCGACGATATAACCTTGGTACATGACCACGATACGGTCGCATATATAGTTAACAACAGAGAGATCATGAGAGATGAAGAGGATACTCAAACCCAGCTCTTCTTTCAGATCATTGAGAAGGCAAAGAATTTGTGCCTGAACGGATACATCAAGAGCGGAGACAGCTTCGTCACAGACGAGGAGCTTCGGACGCAAAGCGATCGCCCTGCCGATACAAATACGCTGCTGCTGTCCTCCAGAAAACTGATGGGGGTAGCGATCGATCGCATCAGCCCCCAAACCGACACGTTCAAGATTTTGCACTATGCTGTCTGCCAACTCTTTTTTTGTCTTAACGAGGCGGTGATATAGAAGCCCCTCACCAATGCTCATTCCTATTGTTTTGCGAGGATTTAGAGAGGAGTAGGGGTCCTGGAAAACAATCTGCATCTCTTTACGCAAAGGTTTGATTGCACGCTGAGAGAGTGTCGTGAAGTTGACACCTTCAAAGAAGACTTCTCCAAAAGAGGGTTCGATCAGGCGCAGCAGGGTACGCCCTGCTGTTGTCTTACCACACCCCGACTCTCCAACCATACCGACGACTTCTTTTTTTCGGATATCGAAGTCAATGCCGTTCAAAGCATAGACTTTGTCTATTTCTTTGCGAAAGATCCCAGCATATACGGGAAAATGTTTGGTGAGGTTGCGAACGCGTAAAAGTATCTCAGACATGGCTTCCTTCGCGTTATGATTCTATCTCTTTGCTCTTCTCATATAACCAACAGAGCACTTCATGTCCCTCTTCCTTCTGGATATTGGGAACAGGGCCTATCTTACACACATCCATAACATGTGGGCAACGGGGGTGAAAGTGGCAACCTGAAGGCAGTGCCGACACCGACGGGACAAAGCCCTGGATAGGTTTTAAATCACCTTTCGTTATATCAATACGAGGAATAGAGGCAAATAGTCCTTGTGTATAGGGATGGAGCTTACGATCAAATATTCCCCGCACCCCAGCTTTTTCAATGACACGTGTAGTATACATGACAATTACATCGTCAGCTATTTCCGCCACAACACCCATGTCGTGAGTGATCAACATCACCGCCATCCCGTTCCGTTGCTGCAGGTCTCTGATCAAATCAAGCACCTGTGCCTGAATCGTTACGTCTAAAGCTGTAGTAGGCTCGTCTGCAATAAGGATATCAGGTTCGCACAACAACGCCATAGCAATCATCACGCGCTGCTTCATCCCTCCAGAAAGCTGGTGGGGATAGTCGTGCAACCGCTTTTCTGGTGAAGGCATCCCCACGTCTTTCAAAGCAGAAACAACCCGCTCATATGCCTCTTGCCCACGAAGGTGCAAAGAAGCTGCTTCAAAGAGCTGATTTCCAATGGTGTATACAGGATTTAACGCCGCCATAGGATCTTGAAAGATCATCGCTATCTTTGCCCCTTGGACCTTACGCATCTCTTTTTTGGAGAGCGTAAGAAGGTTTTTACCCCGGTACAAGACTTCGCCCTCAGGAGGCAAGGCGGGAGGGGTAGGGAGAATGCCCATAATGGAGAGTGCCAGCATAGACTTCCCACAGCCTGATTCACCCACGACAGCGAGAGTCTTGCCCATCGCCATCTCAAACGAGACACCACTGACGACAGGATATACTCCGTCACCTATCTGGAGTCGTGTTACCAAGTTTCGAACTTGCAAGACCTTCTCGCTATTCAATCCCTCTCCTATTTTTGTTTCAAAAGATCATGCGGAAAAGATAGAAAAAAATTATAGAGAGGATAGCACCGATAGGAACAGTAACGATCCAAGAGATAACGATATCCTTCAGCGTTCGCAAGTTAATTGCCCCTATCCCTTTGGCCAGACCTACACCCAGGACAGCTCCAATCAACGAATGTGTAGTGGAGATAGGAAGGCCGAACCTAGAGGCGAGTAATATCGTCGTTGCAGCGCCAAACTCGGCAGCAAAGCCCCTTGTGGGGGTTAATTCTGTGATCTTCCGACCTACTGTTTCAATCACACGCCAGCCCCAGGTCGCCAATCCAATGACAATACCTACTCCTCCCAGCGCTAAGATCCATGTGGGAACGTAAGAACGCAAGACAACAGTGTTCGTTTTTGCAATATCGATCACAGCGGCTAACGGACCAATCGCATTAGCGACGTCATTAGCACCGTGGGCAAAGGCCATCATACATGCGCTAATAATCTGCAAAGGGACAAAAACGCGCTCCACCGTACGTCTTGTAACAGCCTCTACGGAGACAACAAGGTCTTCTTTTGCATAGCCATGAATAGAGTCGAGCTCACCAATGACGGTATCAACGCGTCGATAGAGGGGCCCCGTCGATGCGTTCTTTACACGCTCAAGGTGTTTAAGTGCCTTGTCAAAGCTGATTAAAACACGTGGTGACAGGTGACGATGTTGAGCAGCAGAACGGGGGATGTCGCGGATTCTTTTCACAAAAAAAACAGAAACAAAAGCGGCGATCAGGCCACACAATAAAGCGCCCGCAATCGCATAATAAAAGGGCATCGCCGCAACAATGTGCGCTATCCCCTTATAAAGCAGAGTCAGGGAGAGAACAAAAAAAACGACAAAAACAAGGATGGGCACCGTAGATTTCAGCGCCTTGATTGGATTGGAATTGTAATAGATTTTGTTTCGAATCCATACGAAAACAAAATAAGCAATACAGCCACTGAGGAGGGGAGATACCACCCAGCTTAAAACGATCGACGTGAGCTGTCCCCAATGGACAGCATTAACACCACCATAGGCCAATCCAAACCCAAGAACAGCTCCTACAATCGAATGCGTTGTCGAGACAGGCCAGCCAAAATAGGAGGCCGTTTGAAGCCATACCCCTGCGGCGAATAAAGAGCCTAGCATGCCAAAGGCAAGAAGGCGAGGCTCTGCAGCAAAGATCTCCGGATTAATGATTCCCGTCTCTATCGTTTCTGAAACATGAGAACCTAGGAAGAACGCCCCTGAGAACTCAAGGACAGCAGCGATAAAAACAGCCTGTTTTAGCGTAAGGGCACGAGAGCCGACAGAAGTACCCATCGCATTGGCAACATCATTAGCGCCGATGTTCCAAGCGACGTAAAATCCCAGAAGTATAGCTACGATGAAGAATTCAATCCCCATCCTTACCTACTACCTCCATTGTTGCTCCTATTTGTGGTCTAACGTCATTCGAATGCGGTTGGCAAGCTTTTCTGACAAATTTGACAGCGCAGCCAGCTCAGACAAGACACGCAACCATAACTGGAAGGTGGTATGCAGCATGCTGTCTCCAATAATATACAAATTTTTCAACATCTTGTGTTGCAAAAGATCAATTTCATGTTCACGATAAGCCACTTCTTCGATCATCTTCAACACTTTTTCCGCTTCAGAACCTCCAAAAGAGGAGGAAAGCAGCTCATCAAACTCTTGTACTATTTTATTGACAACGTCAAAAACAGCAAGATTCAAAGACAAGAATTCTGCCAATCCCTCTTTTAACAATTCAAAGTTCTCAAATTTCTTAAGTGTAAGGAGAACGGCGATATCTTCCGCTTTGTCTGCAAGGGTATCCTGCAAGGAGAGGATTTCCAACAAGGTGCCTCGATCAACAGGGAGAAACAAGCCTTTGCGAAGATTGTTGCGTATACTATTTTTAGCAATGTCTGCATCATGCTCAAGCTTCGATATCCGCTTAGCAAGACGTTCAAGCTCATCACTATCCCCTTTTTCCAAAGCAGCAAAAAGGGAGGGAAGGACCTTAACACAACTTTCCACCTTCTGCATATGCAACCTCAACGGTGCAAAAGGCGATTTGCCAAAAAGCTTTGTTAACGCAAACACACAACCTCACAAAAAAGAAAGCAATGAGTCCTGTTGGGCTCGAACCAACGACCCTCTCCTTAAAAGGGAGATGCTCTACCGACTGAGCTAAGGACTCATTTAAGATGACCCCAAGGGGATTCGAACCCCTGTCGCCAGAATGAAAATCTGGTGTCCTAGGCCTGACTAGACGATGGGGTCGTCGATCAAACGAAGAAGAAGATAATATCAACCCTGCGGAATTTTCTGCAAGGCCTATACCTCCATCACCTCTTTTTCCTTTTTTTCAGAGAGTTCATCGGCATTTTTGCAATAGGTATCGGTGAGGTTCTGTATTCCCTTTTCCAGCTTTTTCATGATATCTTCGGAAATTTCACTGTCGCTTTTCTGTTTTCGCACCAATTCATTAGAGTCACGACGAGTATTACGTATCGAGACTCTCGATTCCTCGCTCTTCTTCTTGACAATTTTTGTCATATCCTTTCGGACAGTCTCGTCCATTGGAGGGATATTAATACGCACCACATTCCCATCGACAACAGGTTGAAGGTTGAGGTTTCCTTTCATGAGAGTGTTGCCAATAACTGCCGTATTATTGGCATCGTAAGGTGTGATGAGGAGCTGTCTAGATTCTGGTACGGTGACATTAGCAATATCGGGCAGCCGCATCTGCGTGCCGTATACTTCGATCATCACACCATCGAGAATAGCGGAGTTGGCACGTCCTGTTCGGATGTTTTTCAACTCATTTTTTAGATGGTCAATGGCATCCTTCATTTTTTGTTCTGTTTCTTTGAGTACATCCATAGCGCTTACATCCTCATGCTAATAGGCTTTTATTGTAACTATTCAGCTCCCTGTTGCAGGCCTTCAGCCTGCTTATCTAATCTTATTCCTACCCAGGGCGTTGCCCTGGGTATAGGCAACCCAAATAATACAGGCTGAAAGCCTGCAACAGGGAGCTGAATAGTTGCCTTCTATTAATCTTTGGTTACAAGGGTTCCATAACACTCATCAGACACCGCTTTGAGCAAGCTATCTTGATCGAAGAGATTAAATACACGGATAGGGATTCCATTGTCCATACACAAGGCAAAAGCGGTAGCATCCATCACTTTAATCTCTTTTTCTAAAGCTTCAACACACGTCAAAGTAGTGTACTTTACAGCGTCGGAGAATTTTTTAGGATCTTTGTCGTATACACCATCAACTTTCGTCCCTTTAAGGAGGATGTCTGCATGAATTTGACTTGCACGTAATGCGGCCCCAGTATCTGTAGTAAAGAAGGGATTACCCGTGCCTCCGACAAAAACAACGATACGCCCCTTTTTCATATGCCCGATTGCCTTTTCCCAAGAGAATCGTTCGACGACAGCAGGGCAGTCAATCGCACTCATCACCCGGCAGTCTCCGCCTTGCAACTCAATCGCTTGTTGAAGAGCGATGCCATTGATGATTGTCGCAAGCATTCCCATGTCATCGGCAGCGATGCGGTCTATGCCAAGCTGTTCTGCCTGCACACCACGGAACAGATTTCCTCCCCCGATGACAATACCTATTTCAACAGAGTGGTTACGAAGCGCCAATATCGATTGCACAAGCTTGTCGCATGACTGGCGGTGAATTCCCTGCGTTTCCGGATAAGAGAGAGCCTCTCCTGAGAGTTTCAACAAAACACGTCGATAACCAGTAAGTGGACTCATAAGCTCTCGCTAATTACTCAATTTTGACGCTTCTCTATCTCTTGGCGGCTCGCTCTATGGCAAAGAGTTCAACAGAAGCTCGGATGGGCTACGCCTCTTCTCCGACCTCCCACCTGAGGAACTGTAATACTTTTAAAGGCTTACCAAGCTCTTTTGAACGGCTCTCTACAAGCTGTTGTACGGTCACATCAGAGTTTTTGACAAACTTTTGTTGAAGAAGACAAGCCTGGTCGTAGAACGCTTTCATTTTGCCGATGAGGATCTTCTCCATAATATTTTCAGGCTTACCCTTTATTTGCGACCTGGCAATATCCTCTTCTTTTGCCTTCACTTCAGCAGGGACGTCGTCGGACGAAAGGTAGTCAGGAGCTTCGGCAGCGATATGCATACCGATATCTCTTGCAAGCCCCTCTTCATCGCTAGAGCCTTCTAGCTCAACAAGAACGACGATCCTGCCATTCATGTGACTGTATACACCATAAGAACAATTTTTCTTTCTTTCTATGACCTTACAACGTCCAATCTGGATATTTTCTCCCAGCGTTTGAACAACAACAGCGCGCACTTCATCGTTGGAAAGAGTCGGCTCTTCGGAATTTTTTTGTTGAATAAACGAAGCGAGATCTACAGGCTTTGTCTCTGCTGCTTCCAAAGCCATATTGTGAACAAATTGAAGAAAGCGTTCGTTTCTGGCGACAAAATCTGTCTCCGAATTCACTTCAATCATCGCGATGGCATCACCTGTTTGAGCAGTACCGACAAGGCCTTCATTCGTTTCTCTACCTGCTTTTTTTGTGGCAGAGGTCATCCCCGCTTTACGCAAATTAGCAATAGCCAGCTCAATGTCTCCAGCAGCCTCTTCGAGGGCCGCTTTGCACTTCCCTATGCCAATCCCTGTACGGCCACGCAGCTCTTTTACAAGATCAAGAGTAATGACTGGCACAGCTATTTCCTCCCTGTAGATTCCGTTTCTATGATCAACTCTTCTGTAGCAGGCAGCTCATCAAGTCGTTCCTCTTTGACGGCTTCCTCTTCCACAGTAGGGAGAGCCACCACCTCTTCGGTAGCTACTACGAACTCAACAGGCTTTTCTTCTGGCTCTTTGCCCGACTCAATATAGAGTTCGTCTTTCTTTTCTTTGATCGCTTCTGCCAAAGCATCAACAATCAGTTTAATGCTCTTTAATGCATCATCGTTACAAGCAATGACATAATCGATCGGATCGGGATCGCAGTTGGTGTCCACCAAGGCCATCACAGGGATGCCCAGCTTGTTTGCCTCTGCCACAGCGATCGCTTCTCGGCTAGGATCGACAACGATCAACAGCCCTGGAGGCTTGCGCATTCCCCTTATACCGGAAAGATTGCGTTCAAGCTTAACTTGATCCTTGCTCAAGTTAAGTAGCTCTTTTTTCGTTAGCCCTTCTGCAGAATTAACGATTTTTTTTTCAATACGCTCGAGTTTTTTGACCGACTTCCTAATGGTGGAAAGATTCGTTAACATCCCACCAAGCCAGCGTTCACAAACATAAAACTCGCCACAGCGTTCGGCACACTCGCGCATTACCTCTTTTGCCTGCTTCTTCGTTCCAACAAACAGCACGCTCTTACTAGACGCTACGGTTTCTGTGACGACTTCCACCGCAGAACGAATCTGCTGCAACGTCTTCGCTAAATCGATGATATAAATTCCGTTGCGCTCTTCAAAAACGAAACGTTTCATCTTTGGATTCCAACGGCACCTCTGGTGACCAAAGTGAGCGCCAGATTCTAATAATTCCTTAATTGTAACTTCTGTCTTAGCCAAGCCTTGTCCCTTTCTGTTGACGACGGCATCCTACCCTAATTTGGCAAGATTTCGGTCTTGGTTGTTTATCTAGTTTCTAAAAATGGCACAAGCGCCAAAGCGCCTGATCAGAATCGAACTGACACTAGTAGCTTGGAAGGCTACTGTTCTACCATTGAACTACAGGCGCAATAAAGCTGAAAATTCTACAGGATAACCAAATTCGTATCAAGTATGAATCACAGGCAGCATGAGCCACAAACATTTATTTTTACACGAAAAAGAATGAAACGACCTCACTTTTTTCTGTGTAAAAAGATGAATTGCGTGACAAGGGCGTAACCTGTTACGAAATTTTATCATTGCCAGCAGATTGAAAAAGGAGGTATATCTTTATCTCTTAATCCTTTGAAAAGCATTTCAAGCCATGGCCTTTTGGAAAAGAAGGAAGAGATATGTCAAACGCTCAGTTTTTTTGAGCGTCCCTCAACGTGCAAAAAATATTTTGAACGTTATCTTGATTGCAATGATCCTTATTGCTCTACGAACGTGGTATTTGGGGGTAGTCCAGCATGACGATGGTATAGAGAAGGCACGGCTTCCACAGAAGCGTGTTTTGATCTCTCGTGCTCCACGGGCAACGATAGAGGATCGCTTTGGCGAGCCTCTTGCTATCAACCAGGTACAATATAACGCCTCGATTTCCTATGCACAGATCCGAGAAATACCCTCTGTCGTTTGGAGAAAAGACGATGAAGGCAAAAAAGTCAAAGAGTACCAAAGACGGGAACACATTCAAAATCTTTCACAGATGTTGGGTGAAACGCTTTCTATGGATTCCGAGCGCATAGAAGACCTCATTCATGCCAAAGCGGCATTTTTCCCTCATACTCCCTACGTGATCAAAGAAGATATTAGCGAAAAGGAGTTTTTTAGACTCAAGCTATTGGAAAAGGATTGGCTTGGACTGCAGCCTGAGCGTGTATCAAAAAGGTTTTATCCAAAAGGACGTAGCGCCTCCTCTGTCATCGGCTACCTTGGAGCAATCAATAGCAGAGAGTATCAGGCTATTACCCGTGAAGTAAACCTGCTCGAAGAAGTTCTCAAAGCAGAAAGCAATACTTCGCCTCTACCGCTGCCAAAAGGTTACCGCACTACTGAAGAGGTTGAGAAGCGGCTGAACGAGCTCAAAGAGCGCGCCTACACCTTCAACGACCTCATCGGCAAGGCGGGTATTGAAGCCGAATACGACGAAGAATTGAAGGGGTTTAGAGGGAAAATGACCTACCTGTGCGATGCACAAGGGAGGTTTTGGAAAGAACTTCCCGGAGCTTATGATCCTATAGGAGGCAAAAAGCTTACCCTAACAATCTCTTCAGAGCTACAGGAATATGTAGAGCAGCTGTTAGCAGAAAACGAGAAGCTTCGTGAAGGGCGCAGTTTTAAATACACTCGCCAAGGCCTGATCAAGATGCAACAGCCCTGGATCAAAGGAGGAGCTGTTGTCGCATTAGACCCCAACACAGGCGAAGTACTTGCACTCGCCTCGCACCCTCGCTACAATCCTAACGACCTACTGCCTGCATCGAATCCAGAAGAGAAAGAAAGCCGCAACCGTACTGTAGCCAAATGGTACGAATTGAATAGCCATATTGAAGCAATCTGGGACCAACAAATTTCCTTAGAGAAAGAATTTTACTCTCCAGCCTACGGCGGTTTTTATGACGTATCCGAGTCTCTTTCATGGCAAAGCTACCTCTCTTTTATCTTACCACCGACAAACCAGATCAGGCAGCAGTTTGAAAAGAGAGCGACAACAGTAGGTGATGCTGTTGCAGCACAAATGGCCTTCGACTCTCTCTCCGCCATGGCAGGAGGAAGTCACAAGCCACTCTTTCTCATTGAAGCTCTTTATGAAGGCGAAGAGGAAGAGGGGGGAGAGCGCGAACAGATTCGCCACGAGCTTCTACAATATGGATCACATTATACTAGAGCCAAACAGACCTTAGACAGCTACGTCAAAGAGATCCAACACAACAAGGACAAGCTTCTTTTTCTCGACTTATGCCGCATAGCCGTCAATGGAGAAGCTATATCGGAACCACTGCTCAAGCAAATAGCAAATAACTCTCTTTCTAACTACCGCAATAGCTGTTGTGCCATAGCCAAAGTCAAAACATTCACTTACAAAGAGACAAAAACACTCTTTCATCAACTCGACTTTGAACGATGGCGATCGACGAATCAAAAGGCGTTTCTAAAAGGAAAGAGGAAAGAGGAAGATCGCCAAAAGCGGTACCACAAGCCGTATATCGACCATCTTGACCAAGAAGAGCGGAGGCAGCTAAACGCATTTTGGAGAGACCACTTTTCTCTTTTGACCAACGCCCTTGTGCTAGGGATACGCCCAAAGAGCAACGATACCTCTCCCCAACTTGAACCCTACCTGCAACATTTTCTTGCCTGGCACAATGAGTTGGAGCAAGGTGCACACCATGCTCTGGAATGGGCCCCTTCCTATCAACTACTCTCACAAGCGGCAAAAACTCTCCCTTCCCCTCTTGCTAAAGAATATCTTAGCAGTCTACGCAACTATAGCGAGCTGACAAGGCCCCTTCTCGGCCGCTACAGAGGATTACGCCGTGAAGAAGGTGGAGAATATATAGAGAAGAACCTTGCCGCGGCATTTTATCCACTATACGGCTTCAGCTATATGCGCTCATATGCCTTCCGACAAGCCACTACGATAGGATCGATATTCAAGCTGACAACGGCCTACGAAGCCTTACGGCAGCGCTATGACGACCTTGTCAACGATGATCAATCCATACAACACAACCTCAATCCATTGACAATCGTTGACAAGCTCGAACGCTCCCACAGTAGAATAAACAAGTGGAACGTCGCCTATCGAATGAATGGAGAAGCTATTCCACAGCTGTACAGAGGAGGTAGGCTTCCCCGAAGCAGTAGCCGCAACATAGGGAAAGTAGACTTGACAGAAGCGCTAGCGACTTCGAGCAACCCCTTCTTTTCCCTCCTTGCACTGGAGCATCTACAAAACCCTCAAGATCTTGTCGAGGCGGCAAAAGCCTTTTCCTTTGGAGCAGCTACGCATATTGACCTGCCGGGAGAATACGCAGGGATCCTTCCTGACGACGTCAGCTATAACATCACGGGCTTGTATGCCTTTGCCATAGGGCAACACTCCTTTGTCGTCACTCCTCTACAGACAGCCGTCATGATCGCTGCTATCGCAAACCAAGGAAAAATCTTGCAGCCTGTTCTGCTGAAAAATGATCTAAAAGAGCAACAACTGCCCATCGTCAGGCAGGAACTTTTTCTTCCCAAAGAGATACGAGAAGCACTTCTAGAAGGGATGTACCAATCGATCCATAGCGACCGAGGAACTGGAAGAAAAGAACATATCAGAAGCTACCCGTCACGCTCCGCTGTCATGCAGGCATTCGATGCTGTCAGCAACGATACGGTGGGGAAAACAAGTACCGCAGAGATTGTCAAACGCGTCAACTTAGATAGGGTGATCGGCACCACGATATACAAAGACGTTGGATTTAGCGCGATCTCTTTTGAGCGCAAGGAAGGTGTTGAGACGTCATACAGGCCGCAATACGACAAGCCAGAACTCGTTGTCGTCGTCTTTCTTCCTTTCGCCGATTACGGTAAAGAAGCAGCTCCTATCGCCCTTGCCACCATCAACAAATGGCGTGAAATCAAAGCAAAACAGCAATAAAATCACTACATAGCAGTGTGCAGCCTGAAAGGCTGCCTCGAGTTTGGCAGTTTTGTCAAAAACAAGTATGCGTTTACAGAAAAAAGCTTCTTTAAAATAGCTCTTGTGGAGGATGTTTTGGCGGATAAAAACAGATTGAGGACTGTCTCCCAAACTCGATATCGCGGTAGCGATGCAAAGTGTAAAAGCCCCGTGTGAAAGGGAAGGGCGGCAGCCCTGTACTGGAGCTCGGGGTAAAGGAGCAAATAAAAATAAAAGCCGCGGAGCGGTGAAAGGCTTCATTCATGAGATCTTCCTACAGAGTTCAT